>NZ_JALKIF010000012.1 GCF_023227715.1 Methanobacterium alcaliphilum | reverse complement strand
TTTTTTCAAAAAATTTTTCGCAAAGTCCCAACCCCCAACAACTTTACAGCCACGATTCTGTGAGGATTAGGCAAAAACTTGTGAATAAATTTGAGCCCCTGCTATCTAAAAAACATATTTAATGGGGTTTCCGCTAATTTATTAGAAATTTTCAAGTAAATTTGTTAATTCCTTTTGGGAATCATTTAAATTATTATTTTTTAATAAATACAATCCACTTCCTAAAATAACGGAACTTATTGCCATGGAAACTCTTAACATCTGCATGTGGATTTTTAAACTCTTAAAATCATCTTTTATTCTATTTTTGCTTGAGTCTGCTTTTCGCTGGAGAATGATATTTTCAGGATTGGCTTCAACAAGGACAATTAGTGTAGGCGAAATGATTTCGATTGGCATGGAAAATAGGTAACCTCTGGGAGATTGATCCAGGCCATGCAAATCCACTATGGTATGTTCCTTTTCACTAATTATATTGGCCGCTTCTTTCCAGATATGGTACTGTAATTCCATATCTAAAGAGAACATTTGATAATTAGTTTCTGCCAAGTTTTCATCACGGGCAATATCTAACATAAGGTCGCCGTAATTAATGTACTGGCATCCAATTTTTCGTGACACATATTCACATATGGATGTTTTGCCTACTCCCGGGACACCTACCACTGCGGCAATATCCCAGGAGGGCATCAATTGTCACCTTTTTTTTTAAAATTAGTATGATAATGGATTCTACAGAATAAATTAAGAATCAACAGATTTTATGATTTGTTGACCATTTCATTTACGGCATCAGCCATCATGTGACCGGTTACTGTCACTTCAACTTTATCAATGCCTTCAACTTTTTCAGCCATGGTCCGTGCATCCATTGCCATACGAGCTACACTCATACAACCCGGATTAGTTGGCTTGATAACAATTTTAGCAATATTCTGATCTTTTTCTTCGATTTCGATGTTTTCAACCAGTCCCATTTCCACTATACTTATGCCCATATGGGGATCTGCGACTTTGGTCAAAGCTTCTTTCACTTTTTCTACTAGTTCTTCTGACATTATTATACCTCTAAGAAATATCTTTGTTATCTTAATAGATTTTTATAGTGAGATATTTTTTAATAAAGTGATTTTTTATTGTCTGCAAGGGCCTATTTAAATATTTTGAAAAAATTATTTGACTCTGTGGCGAACTCTTACAGCAACCCCTTGGGATGCTTTTACCATTTCTTCACCACTTAAAATAGCTTTTCCAACTCCAACTAAATTGCCTTTATTCAATATTATCACTTCATCTTTAGGAACTATATTTGGGTCTGCACTATCAACTCCTGGAGCAAACAGAGTATTAGTTTTGAGTTCAAATCCTATATTAACCCACTTGACTCCGGTATCCACTAATCTAACTCCTCCTTCAAGATTTAAGGAAAAAAGACCGTTGTCCATTAATAAAGCTGCAATTTGTTCTCCTTTTGAGTTAAATATTCTTTTATGGTAACGTCCTTTAACATGACAATCATCTGTAATTAAAGATTCAGCTTCCGGGCCAAATTGATAAATTGCCAGATTTTTTAGTCCGCTAATTAATTTTTCACGAGCAGATATCTTATCATATTTTTTAATATGTTTTTTTAAATTATGCATGGATTCTGGAGATGTTGGCCTCCCATCGAGGCATGTGAATATGCAATCATCCAAGTATTCCTTACAAACTTCCATATACCCTCCTGAGACATGGGCAAGCACTTCTTTTTCTTTAACATAATCCTTTAAGAGTTCTCCCACTACTTTTATCTCTTCTTGGGACCAATCGCCGGTGGTAGAAACATCATAGGATTGTATGGGATAAGTCTTCTCCATTTCGCGGGGACATATTCCAAACGGGGATGTTAATATTACTTCTTGAATACGTCGACTTACTTTCATAAATATTTGGTGTGATTTGGAGTTGGAATAAGGTTTACGCATGCTGCATGGCAGTATAACAACTGCATTTCCTAATGGCCTTAATAGATTCATTCTTTCTCTCCACCGCACTGCTTCGGGACGATAAAGAGATTCTTCACTCGAACAAAGAACTTTCATTTTGTATCCTCTATGATAATTAGCAATTTATATCTTAATAAAATTATTAATTCAAATTTTTTATTTATTTTCATTTGTTTTATTCTCAAATCTATTTAAATCTGCGATTCACATTATTGGATGTATGGGGACAAATAATTCAAACGTATTTTCCATTTAACCATTCAATATTAGTTAGGGTTGCTAAATCTTTGTCTAATGCAACTAAATCGTCTTGATTGATGTCATTAATGTCTTTTTTACCTAGAATCCGGGTAAAGGTTTTTATTTCATTTTTTGAGACATTAATGAAGTTTTCCAGTTGCAAAATACTTTTTTCTGCATTTAGTTGGTTTAGGAGGGTTTTTTTATGGGTTGTTATCCCTGTGGGACACATTCCTGTGTGGCAGATTTTATGTTGTTGGCAATTAATTGCAATTAAAGCAGCAGTTCCAATGTAAACTGCATTTGCTCCCATGGCTAAGCATTTAACTATGTCTGCAGATGTTCTAAGACCTCCGCTGGCTATCAAATCTATCTGGCCATATTTCTTGTTATTTTTCAAGAACTTCACGGCTCTAGGTAAGGCTGCAATAAGTGGCAAACCAACATTATCTCGTATAGTGGGATTAACAGCCCCAGTACCTCCTCCAAATCCATCTATTGTTATGAAATCAATATTTGAATTAATTAAAATCTCTAAATCTTTTTCAATATTTCCACATGCTATTTTAACGCCAATAGGTGCACCATTAGTTATTTTTCTGAGCCACTCTACTTTTTCTTTAAGTGATTTTTCTGTAAGAATATCTGGATGGTGTGCGGGTGAATAAGAATCTTCTCCTTTTTTAAGCCCACGAATCTTTTTTATATCTTCATTCATTTTATGGGCAGGGAGATAACTGCCTTTTCCAGGATAAGCTCCTTGACCAAATCGGATTTCTATTGCGGATGCTTGTTTTAATATATTTTCATTCAGGCCAAATCTTCCAGTGGAATATTGAATAATAAGTTGGGATGCAGCTAATTCTAAGTCAGTTTTTAGTACTCCTCCTTCACCGGAATTAAATCCAATTCCTGTATTTTTGGCAACAGTTGCAATTATCTCTTTAACTTTTTTTGATACTGCACCATAGCTCAAGGCTGAGATCATAATTGGGGATTTAAGTTGCAGTGGCTTTTTTGAGTTTTTACCTAGTATTATATTGGTACATATTTCTTCTTGATTAAGTGGGATTTGATATAATTGCGCTGGAATGAAATGGATATCATCCCATGAGTAAGGAGTTTTTTTAGGTGATCCCATAGAACTGATCACACTTTCTCCTGTTTTGGCAATGGTCTTAATATCAACCATGGTTTGATAAATTTCAATGTCTTCGTCGTGTTTTTTCTTACGCATTAAAACTAGGCTATCTCCCACGTGTTCTTTATCACAGAAATAGATCCCATTAAGATTATATTTTGTGTAAATAGGGCAGGTACTACATAAACATCCTCGCTCAGGCACATCGTGCAAGCTCTTCCCATTAAAACAGAAGAATTTTTCATTTTTATCCTGAGGATAGCTGGGGCATTTCGAACAGATACAATCTACTTTCTTTTTTTTGGACTCATTTAATGGCACCATTTCATCTCACAGCCAAATATTGTTTATTCTGCAGAAATCATTTGTTAAAAATATATGGGCTTTTATTAATGAATTTAATGTTATTTGTAAGTGAGATATTGATCTTGGAACTTAAAGTTAATTTTCAAAAAACATATTTTATAAAAAATTATTTTTAATTAGATGTTAGATATAATAATATAGGTTTATGAGTGAATTAAATCAAGAAACAAGTTCGTGATGTAATTTTTTGAGTCTTTCAATTGATTGAGGGTCACATCCCCTTTTTGAAGTCCATTTTGTTATCACAAAATCAAGGTTAACTTCTTGTGAACCATTTAGTAAGTTATCAGCGTGAGCCACTATTTTTTCTTCTAAAGATATTGGAATATAATCTTTTGGAGGAAGACCCATCAAAATAGCTTCTTTTTTTGAAATACCGGCACCTATATGTCTTTCAACTATTTTTATTAAATCTTCTGAAAACCCGTGTTCACTTAAGATGCAAGCCCCTATAACTGCGTGATGCATATCATTAGTTTTGCATCGGCCAATATCATGCAACAAGGCTCCTTCTTGTATCAATTTTTCATCGACATCAAAATTCTGTGAGATATCCATCGCTTTTTTTTTAACTGCTTGCGAGTGATGTATTACCCATTCGGGACATCTCATCTTTTTTAGAAGTTTAATGCTCAAATAGTCACCTTTGAAACATTTAAAAATAGGATAATTAATTTAATTAAAATTAGATAAAATAAATCATTTAATATGCTATTAAGAATTTTCTCCAGCATAGTCCATTCCATAGCCACTATTCTCATACAAACTCAATTCTTCTTTAATTTGTGCTATAATTGGACTGTTATCCATGTACTCCATTTCTCCATCGCATTTTGGACAAATGAATCCATTTTCTGAAGCTTCATCAAAAGTACACCTGCAATCGTTGGTTTTACATGCAAAAAACATGTTATTTTCTTCAAATTCTAAAATTGATTTCAAGTTAGCCACAATTTCGCCGTGTCTTTTGGTAATCATTTCTTCTACACGTTCTTCTTCGAATTTCCAAGTGTAAGTATACCATTGTGTTTCAGGGTCTTTACTTCGTTTATAGCTGGCTAAACCCGCGTCATAAAGTTTATAAAGGACTCTTCTAACAATATTTAATCTCAGTTCAGTTTCTTCAGCAATTTCTTCATCAGTTACTTTGCCTTTAATTAAGCAATCAACAATAGTTATGCTGCCTTCTTCTTCTTCATCGATAATGTCATGAATTAAAGCTTGAACCAGTGGATCTTTAAGCATTTCAGTTCCTCCTAAGTAAAAGGCCGTTGGTAAAATCACCGTCAAATTAATGTTAATCTGCGATTGGGTGGCCATGTAAGATTAATACCAGCACAATGAATATTTAATGAAATAATAAATCCTAGGGTAGTAAAATATTGAATGGACAAAATTTCAGTCAATTAATATCAAAAGTGCAAATATGTGCTTTTTGAATATAGACACATTCTATATCTATATTTTAACATATCTATTTATTAAAATTTATGGTATTTAAATATTTTTTAAGAGCAATATTGCTCACGAATAACAAAAGGCTTTATGCTTTTAAAGATGCCTTATTATTATTGCAGGGGTGTGTTTAATCGATTCTAACATTTCAATACTCACATTATCAATTTCACCTTTAAATGAATTTTTCATATTATAAACTGTTTCTAAATGCCCTTCAACTGATTTTTGGTAATTTTCAGCTATTTGGGCAAGTTTCAAAGCATAATCAACATTTAAATCATGTGAAGCGCCTAATGGTGTAGGTCCAATGGTGTGCCCAAATTTACCCATTATATATCCCAAAATTCCTAAATCTTCTTTTATTCCACTCAGCGCAATAGGTAAACAGGTAAATTTTTTTCCACCCAATTCATATGTGGCGTCAGTATCAATAATAATCACGGTAATATCTTTACTGCAATTTGATTTAATTTTTTTAGAAAGGAGTTTAGCTACATTTTCTGGGTTTTCAGGGAGTAAAGAAACCATTGATCCTGGAACATTACTCAGATCTATGCCTGCTTCTGAAGCTGGCTTTAAAGCGTGTTTTAAGCCGTAATATTGTAAAACTACTTCTTTATGGGCTCTGGATTCTGGAGGCAATTCCCTTAAATTATGTATGGTTCTTTTTTTAATTCTAAATAAAGGCCCGAGTATATGACCCCAAATTAATTTTGACCAAACATCTGCAAGAAAAATAGCCATTAATGATGGACTAAAAAGAGATTCATCTACTAAACGTCTTTGTGATATTGAAACTGGAGTTTCAGAGATTATTAAAAAGTCTCCATCTTTTAAATAATTTTTTGCTGCATTTAGTATGATATTTAAACTCTCGCCGGGTTTTATGTATCTGGTTTCCACGGGAATTACTTTGGCATTGCGGATGGTATATTTTGGATTATTTTTTGATTTCAATGAACTTTCACCACATAGCATGATAAAATTAATTTAAGAAAATTTGCCTATTTATTCATTAAATAATTTAGAAAAGAATTATTTTTTCCCTTTTATTGGAGGAGCCCATACTTTCAGGTCTATTCCCTCAATCATGGCTCTTTTCCCCTCTATCTGCACTACCACTCCAGAATGAACCTTCTGCATCATGCAGTGTTTAGGCAGAAAACGAATGGTTTCTCCCACTGCTGGAAGTTTTCCCTCGATTATTCCTTCAAAACCTCCCACCAAACACACGCCTATGTCCCTATATTCAAAATCTTGATCCATACGGTGGCATGGACCGACTATATGCACAGTTATTAATCCTTGACTTTCTTCAATTATTTCCGCAAAATGAGTTATAGGGCACCCTAACGGCCTGTAACGGATAATTTCTCCTTTTTTGAGCTGTATTCTACTAAACGGAAACAAAATTTCTCTACATGAATTTTCTTCAGGTAATGGTTTTAATAAGAAATCTGCTTCATATCCATCTAAAAGACCGACTATTTTTTCTTCTGCAGGGATTATTTTTTCTTCTTTAAGTATTTTCTCCAGGTTTTCTAGATTTTCACTGAAAAGTTCCTGATACATAAAACGGCATTTTTTCAAATCCGTATATTTTTTTAAAAGAGCCCCTGCAAATTCATCACAACGAGCGTATCCACATATACCGCAGTTATAACCCGGCAGTAGTTGCACAATATATTCTATGGGGAGGGATTTGGTATTATCTGTCATTTATTAGACCTCATAATATTGAACAAAAAAGGAGGTGTGGGTGTATTAACCAAACTATTTTGTTTTCATTCTCCTTCGTATGTTTGAAAACCATCTATTCTGCGAAGTATTCCGCGGTGGTGCTTTTTATTAACTCTGGTTTCACCTACACACAAAGTACAAACTGCAAGAGGTGCAGAGTGTCTTAATTTTTCTTCTTCTAATGAAACTTCATGAGCTTTTGTCATTTCTTCAGCCAGTTCCATACAACCCTGTCCACTTAAACCATTAGCCTCAATTATTTTAGCTTTGGGATTAACTTCCAATATTCTTTCTCTAAATATTTCTCTTTCTGCTTGAGAAATCATATCTCCCTTAGTAACCACAGCAATATCTGCTGTCGATAAGAAAGGGCCAACTTTTAATGGAGTATTCGGCCCACTGGTAGCATCTATTACACAAACCCCTAAACAATTCATTGTATATGGGGCACAGCGATGGCAAAGTCCGGCAGTTTCTACAATCAAAAAATCAGACTCATTATCTTTAGCCCAACTAATCATATCTTCAATATTGTATATTGCATAGTGATCAGGACACATGTCCATGGATAATCCTAATTTAGTGGGAACACCTATTTTTTTAAATTTTTTATCGTCATCAGTATACAAACAGTCAATCTTTACTACTGATGATGACAATCCTCCAACTTTTAAACTTTTAAGGGCGTGTATTAAAACTGCAGTTTTTCCAGAACCCGGAGTTCCAGCAACTATTACCATTCTCATTTTTTTCACTTCTTAAAAAATTAATTGAAATTCAATAATTTTCAGAATATTTAATGAATATACAAATTAATTATCCCATAATGTCTTCAAGGGAAATGTCTTCAACTAATTCTCCCATCCGAACTTTTTCTCTAAGACTCAACATTAATTCGTCAATTTTATTTAGTTTTTTAGAAATAATCTTTTCCTGATTTGTGGTACTAACAATGTCCTGCATTCCTCCACTTTTCATTACTATTCTTTTATCAGCCATTAAAGCAAGCACAGGATCGTGAGTTACAACCATTACTATTTTTCCATGCCCTGCTAAAACTTTCAATGCGTCATGTTTTCTTATACCTGCATTTTCAATTTCATCAATAAGCACTATGGGTGAATCACTGATTATAGCCACATCTGCAACCATCAAAGCTCTGGATTGCCCTCCACTTAAAATAGTCAGATCGTGATCCTTTTTTATTGGTTCTCCTGTTAATGTGTTGGCTAAGTTTATTACTTTATCAACACACGCATTACTAGCCCCTCTACACTTTGCATGGAGGTTTAAGAATTCACCAACACTCATGTCGGCTAGAAAATTCATATTTTGTGAAAGTTGAGCAACCATTTTTTTGCGAGGGTTAGTTCTATCTTCATAACTGGGCTCTTCGTTATTAACAAGGATTTTTCTCTTTGAAAAAGTGTCTTCCTGGGCTAATTGTTCAATATCGCCTATTAAAGAGCTTTTACCACTTCCAGTTGGCCCTACCACTCCAAAAATTTCTCCTTTGTTTATAACCACTTTCTTGACAGGTTCTTTATTTTTTTGTTTGTCATAACCTCCAAGAACAGTAATGGTTTCTATCATTAGATGTTCACCTTCCCTAAAGTATCCCCTCTAAGTCCGCGGCGCATGGTTTCTAATGATGTTATTTCTTCAGGGGGAATGTTACCTAAGTTCACATTGGTGCCAATTTTAAGTATAAAATAAACTTGCTGATTTTTTTTAGGAGCTTCCCAGATGAGTTTTTCCGATGGGATGCTATCCATTAAATAATCAACTTCTCCTTCTTTTATACCTCCTTTTTCATCAAAAATCCCTATGTTCTGCCCACCTTCACGAGCTTCAATTAATACTTTTTCTGAACCAGCATCAAGCTCCATTTCTATTAGATTCACTCTAGTTTGAAGATCTAGCTTATGGTCCTCAACAGGATCTTTTTTACCAACTTCAGAGATTATTTTAAATCCTCGGTCGTTACCTTGAGAGATGAAATCAAGTTTTTCCTGCATTGTCATGGAAGTGGAGCCATCGGATATTTCCAGGGTTTCAAATCCTAACTTTTCGGCTTCTTCAAAAAAAGCAGGTATTTTGTTTTGTAAGTATGCTATTTCAAATAATGTTCCACCCGGATAAGCATTCACATCATAAGAGCGATACATCTTTATTTTCTCTTTTATTAGACTTCTCTCATGTAAGGCAATAGTTCCCCAACCAAACTTCATAAAGTCCAAATATGGTCCTGATATTTGCATAAGACTTTCAGCAGTTTTTAAACCAAGTCCTTTATCTAAAACCATAGTAATTCCATTATCTCGTGGTTTATCTAATCTTTCAGGTGTTAAAAAATTAAAGGCATTCACATCTATCCCCTTCATAAAAACAATTTTTTTTAACTATTTTTGATTTATGTAATAACATGATATTCTAATTATATTAATTCTAATTTTAGTATTGTTATATTATGTTTATTATATGATTAATAAATTATTTTTTAAAAATTCAATTTTTGTAAGATGGTCTGCTGATTTAATGGATAACTGTTATTTTATTCATTACTTGATTCCTTCGTATTTTATCCGGGACAAGAATTAATATGCAAATTATTTTTACTTTAATAGATATAATAAAATCAGATGGAGATAATATTAATATCAATATTTGAATGGATTAGGTGATAAGATGGAAAAAAATATTCACTTTTTTGAAAAACCGGGCAAAGAGAATACTGATACTTTGATAGAACTGGTTAAAATTAGGAAAGAGGAATTAAATATTCAAGATATTGTTGTAGCTTCTGTTTCTGGAGAAACCACTTTAAAAGTTGCAGACGCAATAAAAGATGTTAATCTGGTTAGCATCACTCATCATGCGGGTTTCAGGGAAAAAGGAAAATTAGAAATTGACCTGGCTGTTAACAAGAAACTTAATAATATGGGTATATCAACCTATACTAGTTCGCATGCTTTAAGTGGGGTGGGAAGAGGTATATCCAACAAGTTTGGAGGAGTAACTCCTGTAGAAGTTATGGCAGAAACATTGAGGATGATATCTCAAGGATTCAAGGTGTGTGTGGAGGTAAGTATCATGGCGGCGGATGGAGGATTCTTACCTACAGACCAAGAGATAATTGCAATTGGTGGAAATGCTCGAGGTGCAGATACTGCGCTAGTTCTTACTCCAGCGCACATGAACAGTATCTTCGATTTGAGAATACATGAGATAATTGCCATGCCACGACCTTAACAATTTTTAATTTTTTTCAACTCATTTATTCAAAATTTGAACTTTCAAGTGACCTATGGTTAAGTTCTAAACCTCAAAAAAATTCTATAATCTAGGTGTGACAGCCATCATTTGACTACAACCTTAACAGTCAAAAATGTTATGTGGTAACCGAAATTGTTTCCAAATAACCGTTGCTTTTAAATATTAGTTATTACAAAAACACATTCCATAGATAGATGTGGGGGTAGTAAGTGAAATTCATAAACGATGCCATAAAGGAATCTGAAAAGAGAATAGATAAAAAAGGTCCTACACCCAGGGACACGCAAATAGACCAAGACCTCAGAAGTATTATCGAACAAAGTCGAGCCAAGATATATGTAGTTGGAACGGGGGGAGCTGGTAACAACACCATATCTCGACTGACGGAGATAGGTATTGAAGGGGCTGAAACCGTTGCTGTGAACACTGATGCTCAAGATTTGTTCTACAGCGAATCGCACCGAAAACTTCTAATTGGTAGGAAGTCTTGCGGTGGATTAGGAGCTGGTGGTGTACCTGATGTGGGAGAAGAATGTGCCGAAGAAAGTGAAGATGATATTAGAGAAGAGTTAGATGGGGCCGACATGGTCTTTGTGACTTGTGGGTTAGGAGGCGGAACCGGAACCGGATCAGCACCAGTAATCTCTAAACTTGCTAAAAAAGCAGGAGCATTAACTATAGCTGTGGCTTCTATGCCATTTAGCGCTGAAGGTTTAAGAAGGAGAGAAAATGCTGAAAAAGGTTTGGAAAAACTTCAAAGCGCAGCAGACACAGTCATTGTAATTCCTAATGACAAATTATTGGAAGTTGCACCTAATTTACCTTTAAACAAGGCTTTTATGGTTGCTGATGAACTTTTAGGTCGTGCTGTCAGGGGTATAACTGAACTCATCACCAAACCGGGATTAGTAAGTCTGGACTTTGCTGATATTAGGAGCATAATGAAGGGTTCAGGAATGGCTATGATTGGTATGGGTGAGTCTGAATCTGGAGATAGAGCTTTGGAATCAGTTCATGAAGCTTTAAATAGTCCTTTATTGGATTTAGATATATCCAATGCTGAGGGTGCACTTATAAACATCTCTGGAAGTTCTGATCTTACTTTAAATGAAGCAGAGAAAATAGTGCAAATTGTTGCTGATGAGTTGGATCCAGATGCAAACATAATCTGGGGAGCTCAAATTCAGGAAGACTTAGAAAATGTTATCAGAACTACTATTGTAGTTGCTGGTGTGAAATCACCACATATTTTTGGTACTCCTATTGAGCGAGAATATGCTGAGGAAAAACAAAGGGAAAATGAATCGGTTAATGAGTCTGCATTGGAAGAATTCATAGATGGTGTATTTTAATCACCAGAATTGAAATTAATTAAGCAGATTAAAACTTATTTAAAAGTATATGAAATATGCAGTGTATTTAATCTAAATTTACTGATATTTCTAATATCAACTAGTAATCAATTAATTAACAGATGGTATAGATTCGGTAATCTGATGTTCCACATTGATTACCTAGTTAATTACTACCCCCCAATTACCCCCTCAATATATTCATATTTTTTTATTTGTGGATGAAATTAAAGGAAACCTTTATAAATCCCTGAAGATAACTACTATATCATCTGTAAAAATTACATTTTTTACTCCTTATTTTTAGAATTTATTAAAGTAGGGATTTTCATGAGTTATAAGGAATCTACTCTCAATTTTATAAATCAGTGCAAAAGAGTACTGCACGTAGCGAAAAAGCCAGATAAGGATGAGTTCATTAATGTGGCCAAAATTACTGGTATTGGAATAATAATTATAGGAGTTATAGGGTTTGCCGTAACTTTTATAGCCCAGTTATTAGGTGGATAACTGCTTAATGACATTCAAAGATACATCAAATTCAAAAATTTAATAGTGAAATATTCAAAATCAGAAAGGTATTATATTTATTAATTCATATTTCATAGAACGGTTAATGGTAAGGTAAATAAAACACATATTATTTATAATTATTTTCTCGATACCCTATATTTTGCTTATAGCATTTGTGGTATCGGTCAGATAAACCAAACCTATGGAATTATATATAAGGTTGTGTGGTTAATGGAAGATAGTATAAACTCCATATATGCTCTCAAGACCTCAGTAGGTCAGGAGAAAAACGTGGCTAGAATGCTAGCTAGAAAGGTAAAAGATAGTGGTATTGAGGTAAACGCTGTTTTGGTGCCTGAATCTTTGAAAGGTTATGTTTTAGTGGAGTCTTCCTCCAAAATAGACATGCAAAACCCTGCCTTAAAAGTGCCTCATTTAAGGGGTATTGTGGAAGGAAAGAATGCCATAACCTTTGAAGAAGTAAAACGATTCCTGAAACCAGAACCTATAATTGCTTCTATTAATAAAGGAAGCATTGTAGAGCTTATATCTGGCCCATTCAAAGGAGAAAAGGCCAAGGTGGTCAGGATAGATGAATCCAGGGAGGAAGTAGTTTTAGAACTTATTGAAGCTGCAGTACCTATCCCTGTAACCGTTAAAGGTGATCAAATTAGAATAATACAAAAGGAGGCTGACTAATGGCTAAAGATACCGTTGAGATTCTTATAGAAGGCGGAAAAGCCACTCCAGGCCCACCTCTGGGTCCTGCGATTGGTCCGTTAGGAATTAACATGATGCAAGTAGTGGAACAAATTAACAGTAAAACTTCAGATTTTGCAGGAATGAAAGTACCTGTAAAAGTTATTGTTGATACTGGTACTAAAGAATTTGAAATTGAAATTGGTACTCCACCAACTACAGCTTTAATAATGGATGAGCTAAAAATAGAAAAAGGCTCCCAAGATCCAGGTATGGATAAAGTGGCAGATCTTTCTATTGAACAAGCTCTCAAAATTGCCCGAATGAAATTCGATGCTTTACTAGCCAATGACTATAAACACGCTGCCAAAGAAGTTATGGGTACTTGCGTGAGTATGGGAATAACAGTAGCGGGTAAAGATCCTCGAGAAACTCAAAAAGAAGTTGATCAGGGCGTTTATGATGATATTTTAAAAGCTTAAAATGGTTTTTAAAGATTTAAGATTGTACTTAAAAGTCATCAATTATCAATTAATATTTATGTGATTAATTACAATTGATCACCTAAAACCAAATTTATCCCATAATGGTGAACTTTTATTTAAAAGTTCATGGAGGATTTATATGAAACAAGAGATATTGGAAGCGGTGAAGAAGGCTAAAGAACAGACCAAGCCGAGAAACTTCACACAATCTATTGATGTTGTTATAAACATCAAAGATTTGGACGTCAATAAACCAGAGAATAGATTTGACGAAGAAGTCTCTCTACCAAATGGACGCGGAAAAGATGTTAAAATCGCTTTTATCGCAGATGGTGAACTTGCTGTTCAGGCTGAAAATGCCGGTGCAGATCTGATAATTACCAAAAAAGAATTAGAAGATTTGGGTAAAGACCGGAAAGAAGCCAAGAAACTCGCTAACCGACATAATTTCTTTGTAGCTCAGGCAGATATGATGCCGTTGGTAGGTAGATTTTTAGGTCCTGTTTTAGGTCCTAGGAAGAAAATGCCTAAACCCGTACCTGCATCTGCTAAACCAGAACCTATTCTGGAAAGACTACGAAGCACGGTTAAAGTCCGGATCAAAGACCAACCTGTAATTCAGACTCTGGTGGGAACTCAGGAAATGGATGAAGAATTGATCGCAGGAAACATTGAAGCAGTTCTTAGTATATTAGACCGTAATTTAGAAAAAGGAAGAAGTCAAATAAAATCCATGTATATTAAGACAACCATGGGTCCAGTAGTGAGGGTGATTTAAATGGCTCACGTTGCTGAATGGAAAAAGGATGAGGTAAATGATCTCAAAGAACTGATTGACAACCATGAAGTTGTAGGAATTGCCAACTTATCTGACATTCCTGCTCGTCAACTGCAAAAAATGAGGCAGACCTTAAAAGATAAAGCCACCATCCGAATGTCCAAAAAAACCCTTATTAGTCTAGCATTGGATGATTCTAAGAAAGAAGGCGATATTAACGCACTGAACGATTATATGGATGGACAGCCCGCATTAGTGTTCACTGATATGAATCCATTTAAACTTTTTAAAATCCTTGAAGGCAGTAAAACTGCAGCTCCGGCTAAAGCAGGGGCTATTGCTCCTGAGGATATAATGGTTCCAAAGGGGGACACTGGTTTTGCACCAGGTCCGATTCTAGGTGAATTACAGCAAGCTGGAATTCAGGCTAAGATTGAAAAAGGGAAAATTGTCGTGCAAAAAGATCAAGTAGTTGTGAAAGCTGGAGAAGAAGTTTCAGCAAAAGTAGCAAGTATCTTAACTCGATTGGATATCCATCCTATGGAAGTAGGAATTGATCTTAAAGCAGCTTATGAAAATGAAGCTGTTTATACTGCAGATCTTTTAACTATCGATGAAAAAAAGACCCTTTCAGACATACAAAACGCCTTTGCTCGGGCATTTAATCTGTCTGTTAATGCAGTTATTTGTAATAAAGAGTCAATGCCTGCAATCATTCAGAATGCAGCTACGAAGTCACTCAACTTAGCATTCAACGCCTCTATACTCACTTCAAAAACTTCTGAAATGTTACTGGCCAAGGCCTATGCTCAGATGTTAGCTTTAGCATCTGATGCTTCTGAAAAGGATTCCGGTGCAGTTGATGAAGAACTCCTGGAAAAATTGGCAGCTAGTGCTACCAGTGCACCAGCAGTAGAAGAAAAAAAGGAAGAAGAACCTGAAGAAGAGGAAGAGGAAGAAGAACAAGAAGAGGATGCCGCAGCAGGGTTAGGTGCCTTGTTCGGATAGTCCATGATTGTTTTGATAAAATGAATTACCATCTGTATTGGTTTAAATTAAAATTAGCTAAATTAGCTTATTTAAGCGAAATAAATTTGATTAGAAATTGAGGTGATCATATGGAATACATATACGCAGCAATGTTATTGCACACCACTGGTGAAGAAATTAACGAAGGAAATGTAAAAAAGATCTTAGAAGCAGCAGGAGCAGAAGCTGACGATGCTCGAATTAAAGCTTTAATCGCCGCATTAGAAGATGTGGACATCGAAGAAGCTATGGAAAAAACTGCTGTAGCTGCCGCAGCACCTGCCGCAGCCGCACCTGTAGCTGAAGCAGCTGCTGAAGAAGAGGAAGAAGAGGAAGAGGAAGAAGAACAAGAAGAAGCCGCAGCTGGTCTCGGCGCTCTCTTCGGATAAACTTCCTTTCTTTTTTTACTTTTCAATTCTTCAATTAAAACACATTTTATTAAAATATCTTTATTTGAGATAACGGGTTTCGAACCCATTTATTATTTTTATTTTTCAATTATCCTAATCCATAAAATTAATTCAAATAAAATTAGTTTTAAATAGTTCCTTAAACTACTAAAATTAATAAAAAAGTTTTTTAAATCATAATATAAATTTATTATAATGATTTTAATTTATAGATTTTTGAAATTAACAAATTTTATGAATGATTGCTATGTCTCACCAGCTTGAACAACTTGGATATAAAAAAAGCACTTGTATAACTTGTGGAAATGAATTTTGGTCTTTAATTGAGCGTAATACTTGTGGAGACGCTCCGTGTGATAAGTACGAGTTCATTGGAAATCCGGCCACCAAGAAAAAATATGATCTCTACCAAATTCAAAAAACTTTCCAAGAGTTTTTCCAGAAGAATGGCCACACGCCTATTAAACGTTATCCTGTATTGGCTAAAAGATGGAGAGATGATGTTTTTCTGGTAGGTGCATCTATATACAATTTCCAACCATGGGTATCATCGGGTATGGTAAAACCCCCCGCCAATCCATTGGTAGTTGCCCAACCATCAATTCGTTTAAATGATGTGGACAATGTTGGCAGGACTGGGAGACACATGACCTGTTTCACTATGGGCGGACATCACGCCTTTAACACCCCGGATAATCCTGTCTACTGGGAAGATGAAACTGTAAAATACTGCCATGATTTCATCAAACACATTGGGATAAATCCTGAAGAAATAACTTTCATTGAATCTTGGTGGCAGGGTGGAGGAAATGCAGGGCCCTGTTACGAAATCTGTGTAAGGGGAGTAGAACTGGCAACTCTGGTTTTCATTCAATATAGAACTCTTCCTGGTGGTCAAAAGGAAGAAATCCCATTAAAAATAGTAGACACGGGGTATGGATTAGAAAGATTTGCTTGGATTTCTCAAGGAACTCCCACAGCTTATGATGCATCTTTTGGACCAGTTATAAATCAATTAAAGGATATCACGGGGATAGAAGTTGATCGACAGATACTGGCTGAAAATGCTCAAGTTGCAGGCATGATGGATATTGAAACCTTTGCCGATCTCAGAAGCCTTAGAAAACAGGTAGCTGATAGGTTGGGTATTTCAGTTGAAGTATTGGAAAGATCTGCTGAACCCATGGAAGCACTTTATGTCATTGCGGATCATACTCGATGTTTAGCATTCATGTTGGCTGATGGAGTAATCCCATCCAATGTAAAAGAAGGTTATTTGGCCCGTCTTGTACTTCGAAGAACCATACGCTTTATGCATGATTTAAAGATGACGGAATCTCTTTCAGATGTAATGGATATCCAGGCTGATTTTTTGGCTTCACATTATCCTGAAATCCTCAAACACCAGGATCACATAATGAATATCATCAATCTGGAAGAAAAGAGATATGCAAAAACGGTTTCTAAAGGACGAAACATGGTTAAAAAGAGTATTAAACATCTTAAAAAAGAAGAAAAAATGGAAATGCCTTTAGACATGCTTATAAAACTTTACGATTCTCAAGGAATACCTCCAGAAACCATAAAAGAAATTTCGGAGTATATGAATTTTCCAGTTAATGTTCCGGATAATTTCTATACATTAGTAGCTAATGAACACGAAGAGGAAAAAGTAGAGGAAAAAGCCCCATTGGAATTAGATTATCCTCAAACAAAACTACTTTTCTATGATGAACCAAATCAAACAGAATTTAAGGCTAAGGTATTAGGTTTCCATGAAAATAATGTTATCTTGAATCAAACGGTTTTCTACCCTGAAGGGGGAGGCCAACCTTCTGATGTTGGTTTTTTAGATGTGAATGATGGGAAAATTAGGGTAAAACACGCTGAAAAAGTGGATACTGTTGTTTTACATAGAATTGATGAGAAAGAAATATCAAAATTCGAAAATCTAATTGGAAAAGATATTAATGGTAGAATTGACTGGGAAAGGCGCATAGCTCTTGCTCGTAACCACACGGCAACACACTTAATTGTAGCGGCAGCTAGAAAAATATTGGGTGATCATATCTGGCAGGCCGGAGCCCAAAAGGGCATAAAAAGATCACGAATCGATTTATCTCATTATAAACGCATATCTATTGATGAAATAAATCAGATTGAAACACTGGCCAATAAATACGTCATGATGAACTCCAGAGTCAATGTAAATTGGATGAATAGGACTGACGCTGAGAAGAAATATGGATTCATCCTTTACCAGGGCGGTATAGTGCCTGGTTCTTCTATAAGGGTTATTGAGATTAGTGGTGTGGATGTACAGGCATGTGCCGGTACTCATGTCGGCCAAACTGGTGATATTGGTATTATAAAAATAAATAAAACCGAAAGAATCCAGGACGGTGTGGAAAGGGTGGATTTTTCTGCAGGTGAAGCTGCAGTGGAATCTATGCAATCTAACGATGCATTTTTAAGAGAAAGTGCCAGTATTTTTAAGGTGAATGTTGATCAACTGCCTAAAACTTGTGATAGGTTCTTCAGCGAATGGAAAGCTTTTAAAAATGAGATCAACCGTCTTAAAGACCAGATGGCTTCTTTGAAGATGGAAGGGATTGTGGGTAAATCTGAAACTGTAGGGGATCTAAAGGTTTTAAAAGACATGGTTGAAGCAGATATGGGTGAAATGCAGAAAATGGCTCTGGATTTAACTGATGATGGTGGAGAATTCGATGTGGTTATTTTAGGCAATTTAGAAGGTAAAATTGTTGGGTCTTCATCAAAAGAAGCTATGGATGCGGGTGTTAAAATAAATGAAATTATCAAAGAATCTGCAGCTATATTAGGTGGTGGTGGTGGGGGCAGACCAAACCTTGCTCAGGGAGCGGGCCCTAAAAATGATAAAATGGGCGAAGCTCTTGATATTGCCTTGGAAAATTTGAAAAATAGTTTATAAACTATTTTATTTATTTTTTTTAATAATCAACTGAATCTAACTTAAACTGAGTTAATTTAATCGCTATAATATTACTTGATATTCATATGTATTTTATATATGTATCCCTGTACTATTATTTTAAATAGAATTAAAATATTCATTTAAAATAGATAAAATAATATTTGAGGTAAAAAAATGGATGATAAACAAATTGATTTTGCGCTGTATATTCTAGGTTTTGTAGGTCTTTTAGTTCTTTTAGGGGGGGCATTTAGTTTTTACGAATTCAAATATGGGTTGGTTGGAGCTATTATTATATGGTTTATAGCCGGTGCATATAGAAAATATTTTGGTGTGCCTAACAACTGATAATAATATTTTTTTTTTTTTAGATTGCAATGTCTTTTTTAATAGATTAAATTTATTTTCTTTTCTAAAAAAAATGAATTTGATGTAATATTATTCCAAAAAAATGTTATTTAACCATTTTAATATTATAAAAGTGCAGGAAAACGTAGGGTTTCCAGTCATTAATATGGGATAGAAGATTTTTTTTTATGCATATACTATTCTACATCACTTCTGTTATAAAGATTTATTAAAAAGAGTAGAGATAGGAATAGTCATAAATATTACAATAATGAGGGTTGGATAGTGAAGCGCACTATTGGAGAAATTAATCAAAAAATTGCAGATGGCGAAGCAACAGTTTTAACTGCAGAAGAAGTCACACAGAGAGTGATGGATGGGCGGGCACCTACTCTTGAAGATGTGGATGTGGTAACTACTGGAACGTGCGGCATAATGTCTGGAACTGCAGCTATATTGCACTTAAAAGCAGGAGAACCGGGTTCTTTCAAAAAAGCAAAAAAAATATACTTGAATGGGGTACCGGGGTTTCCAGGGCCATGTCCCAATGAATGGTTGGGATCCGTAGATTTGATGATATATGGGACTGCTCACAGCATCCATGACTCTGATTATGGAGGTGGCTTTTTATTTAAGGATATGTTAGCAGGCAGAGAAATTGAAATTGAAGTAGAATCCATCCACGGTGAAATTATTAAGTCCACCACTAATTTAAATGAAATGGGAACTGCGCGGATGATTGGTACTCGTATGGCATTTAAAAATTACACTGCGTTTGTAAATCCGGACCCTGAACCAGTTTCATCTATATTTCATGCTATTGACATGGATGGGCCATTTGAAGGGTTATCTTTTTCAGGTTGTGGAGAAATTAACCCATTACAAAACGATCCTCAAATGAAAACTCTTTGCAGAGGAACTAAAATACTTTTAAATGGCGCTGAAGGATTTATAATTGATAATGGAACTAGAAGCAACTTGGAAAAACCTAATCTTATGTTAACTGCAGATATGCATGAAATGGATTCCCATTATTTGGGTGGATTTAGAACTGCGGCAGGTCCTGAAATTTATGATTCTGTGGCTATTGCTATTCCTATCACCAGCCAGGAAGTTTTAGAGAATACATTCATAAAAAATTCAGATATTTCTTTACCAGTAGCAGATATAAAAGGTAGGCACTTGCCTTTAACCAATACTAATTATGGTGAAATGTGGAATGGCTCTGATGAACGTCCGAGTTACCACTGCGATAAATGCATGGACTGCGCCACATGCTTGGTTAGGGAGAGATGCCCCACATTAGCATTCACCCACAATCTAAATACTAGAAAATGTTTTGGGTGTGGAATGTGTGCATATTCCTGTCCCCACGGTGCGTTTGTAATGAAAACAGGATATGTAGAACTGGAAGTTGATCTCGGCGAGTTTGAAGTACCAATTGCCTGCAGACAATCTGACTTGAAAAGGGCCAGGGAGATAACAGATGAACTCACAAATAAAATTAAGAAAGGTAAATTTTCCATTTATTCATGCCCGGATAGTTAGCTTATATTGTAATTTAGGAGATATTTAATGTTGGATTATGATTTGATAATCGTTAGATATGGTGAATTGGGAATTAAAAGCCCCCGTGTAAGGCGTAGGTTTGAGAAGAAATTGGTATCCAATATCAAAAATGCTTTTGACTGTGATATTGAAGTAACGCAGGGTAGAGTTTTTATTGAACCAAAAAACTATGATGATGCAATGGAGTGGTTAACAAAGATATTTGGCATAGTATCATTTAGCCCTGCTATTTCTACAGTAACTGATTTAGACCAAATTGCAGAAACCTTGGACGAATATGTGGATAAATTAGCAGATGATGGAATCATTTCCTCTGAAACATCATTTGCTATTAGAGCACGTAGGGTAGGAAAACATGATTTCACTAGCCAAGAACTAGGAGCTTTTGCAGGGGCTGTGGTCTTTAGAAAAATAGGTTCTCCGGTGGATTTAACAAACCCTGACGTTGAAATTTTCATTGAAGTTCGAGACGATGATACTTTTATTTACCATACCAAAATCCAGGGACCTGGTGGCCTCCCAGTGGGAACACAAGGAAAATTAGTAGCCCTGCTTTCAGGAGGAATAGACTCTCCTGTGGCTGCTTATATGATGATGAAAAGAGGCTGCAAAATTATTGCTATTCACTTTGATAATGAACCATTTACTAATCCTGAATCAATTGAAAAAGTTAAAAAAATGGCAGATAAACTTCGAGAATATTCTTCAGGTGTAAAATTTGAACTAAAAGTAGTAAAATATGGGGAATATTTGCAGGCATGTAAAGAAAAAGCACCTGAAAAATTAACCTGCGTACTATGTAAAACCGGCATGTACCATACAGCAGAGATAATCGCTCAAAGAGAGGGTGCTATGGCCATAGTAGATGGAAGTAGTATGGGTCAGGTAGCATCTCAAACATTGCCCAATTTATTGGCCACCAGACATTCAGTATCTATGCCAATTTTAAGTCCATTGATTGGAATGGATAAGGTGGAGATTGAAAACATGGCTAAGGAGATAGGCACTTATGAAATATCTATTATTCCTGATGGAGGTTGTAGTGCAGTTCCTCGTTATCCTGAAACTAAGGCTGATATCGAAAGGGTTTTAGATGCACAAGAAGCAGTGGACATGGATCAAAAACTAAAAACTGTTTTAGAATCATTAAAAAATATCTGAAAATATATATTTTAAAATTTTAAAAAACCACTAAATGTGAATTTTAATTAGCTAGGGATAAGTTTTTAAATTATAATAAAATAAATATAAATACATTATAGAGTATTATAACTATTTTAGGCTTATTAAATTTAAAATGTTTAATCAGCTTATTAAAACAGAATATGGTTGAATTTTATAAAAGGATTAACATCAGTTATTCTTTAGAAAATATGATATTGTGGAGGTGTTTTTTAAAATGAAAACAACTATTAGTGTAATTAAAGCGGATGTTGGGAGTGTAGCAGGACATGGACTCGCTCACCCTGCCTTATTGGCAAAATGTGAAGAAATTTTAGGAAAAGCTAAGGAAGAATCACTTCTGGAAGACTTTTATGTCACCAACTGTGGTGACGATACAGAACTAATAATGACTCACCGGCAAGGTGAAGAAAACGAGGAAATTCATGAATTAGCTTTTAAAGCTTTCATGGAAGCAACTGCTATTGCAAAGGATTTAAAACTTTACGGTGCAGGTCAAGATTTATTATCTGATACATTCTCTGGAAACATTAAAGGTATGGGTCCAGGATGTGCTGAAATGGAGTTCAAAGAAAGACCAAGTGACCCCGTAGTAGTTTTCTGTATGGATAAAACAGAGCCTGGCGCATTTAACTTGCCTCTTTTTAGAATGTTTGCAGATCCATTCAACACAGCAGGATTAGTAATTGATCCATCACTTCACAATGGATTTGAATTTGAAATATTCGATGTAATGGAGCACAAAAAAGTTACCATGAAATGTCCGGCTGAAATGTATGATTTACTAGCATTAATAGGCACCATCAGCAGATACGTCATAAAAAGAATCAGAAGAATAGATGACAATGAAATAGCTGCAGCAGTAAGTACCGAAAGATTAAATTTAATGGCTGGTGCATACGTAGGAAAAGACGATCCGGTGGCTATTGTAAGATCTCAATCAGGATTCCCTGCAGCGGGAGAAGTAGTAGAACCATTCGCATTCCCTCATTTGGTAGGTGGATGGATGAGAGGTTCCCACAACGGACCATTAATGCCTGTTGGCCAGAAAGATGCTTACCCTGTAAGATTTGACGGACCTCCTCGTGTAATGGCTCTTGGATTCCAGATAGCTGATTGCAAACTCGTCGGCCCTGCGGATATGTTTGATGACCCCGCTTATGACCCTGCCCGAAAACAAGCAGCTGAAATTGCAGAATACATGAGAAGACACGGTCCTTTCGAACCACACAGATTACCTGCAGATGAAATGGAATACACTTCGCTGCCGGGTGTAATGGAAAAATTGGAAGGTAGATTCAAAGAGATGGATGAATTACTCTAAATTCTATCTTTTTCTTTTAACATTTTTTTATCATTAAATCTTCTTTTTCATTCAATATAAAAAATGGAATATCAATCACATGTTTTACCTTGTCAATCATAGCTCCATCGCTACTGGCAATGAACCCTCCTTTTTCCTCCCATTCTTTAACCAGATCAAAATCAACATTTGATGAAAGAATACTTGCACCAGGAATACCATAAACTTCTAAAAAATTATTTACTACTTGTGATAACCGCCCACTAAAACTAACTTTTTCATCAAAATAAAATTTTACAAAAGAAGGGCTCTTATCCTTTAAAACTTTTAAAATCAGGTTTAATGAGTCTAAAGTTTCATTTTTAAATTTATATTTTCCAAATATGCCTGAAGAATCTCTTAAAACTCCATCTTGAGCCATTATCAAATTTTCAGGTTTTAATAAAATAGTTTCTGTAGTAATTAAAACATTATATCCGTCGATAAAAACAATATTTCCATATACTGATTCTAGGGATGTTATTTTATTTTCACGTTCTTTAATCACACTTTTTGAAAAAATACATCGAGATAAATAGTTTCGTTGGTTTTGATTTAGTAAATAATGGTTCCCTACAAAATTTAAAGCGATTTTTTTGCGATAACCATTATCTAATAAATATCTAAGATCTTTCGCAGCTTTTTTTATAATATCCATAAGGTAATTAACCTCTTCTCTTAGCAGCAATGATTAATGCTCGATCCGACGCATCTTCTGCCCTATCCGTGATATTGGCTATTTTTTTAGTGCTTTCTTTAAGTTCTAATAATTTAAGAATTCCTATATTTTTACTACGATATGAGTTGTATAATTTTTTAATTATTCTCCGCTCTACAATATCTGTTTGATCCTCAAGATCTTCGATTTCATGAGCTTTTTTAATTGATTTTCCTAAATCTTCTTCTAAAAAAGCAATACATTCTTTAAGCGTTAAAATAGTCTTTCCGGTAAGATCCATCATCTCTTTAAAATCTTCTTCAAATGCTGATGGAAATTCCACTTTACTGAGACAGATTTCAAAGGCAGCTGATTCTATACCGTCTGCTACGCTATCGACCATTTCGGCTAAGATTATGCGATCTTCCCGGTCAAATGGTAAAAAAGCACCTTCATAAAATTCAATTTCCATTTTACGTCGAAGTTCATCGGCTTTATGTTCTAAAATACCTATTTGTTTGGTAAAATGGTTTATTTGGTGTTTATTTCCAGTATAAAAACCCAACATCAATTCTTCCAGACTTTGAAAACATTCATAAACCAGATCTACATGTTCTTTGGAGTATTTTTCAACTTTACTTTCTCTTCCAAAAAATTTTTTCATGTTACCCACTTTACTGATTTTTTTTAAAAATAAAACCGGGTTAAATCAAGAAAATTATATTAATTTGTGCAGTAATCTTAATGAATCTAAAAGTCCATGTGAATAGGTTATACATCCAAATGATGTGATATAATCCTTCTTTTCTAAATAATAAAGGGCATCGTCTCTATAATTTTCTGCTCTATCTATTACTTCTTTTTCTTTTTCGGTAAATTTTATGGCTTCAATTTCTTTTAAATTTTTTGCTAATATTTCCACATCTTTTTTTATTCTTTCTTCATATTCCATAATATTCCTCTAGTGGATAATCTAGTTATTTATGTTAAAACTTTGATATTTAACTGCATTATTCCTCTAAATTACATTAATGTCTGAGGGATACTTAAATTTATTATTCTTCCAAATTTTTCCAAGTATGGTAAATTCTCTCTAAAACAGTGAAGTAACCCAGAACCATAATTATTATAACAGCCAGACCCATTATATCTGCACCAAAGAATACACTTAAAAAAGCACCAGCAATTAGAATAACTAAACGTTCGGCTCTTTCTGCTATCCCGACCCCACAAGATATTCCTTCCACTTCGGCTCTTGCCCTCACATAACTTACACTTAAAGAAGCATGTAGTGCGAGTATTCCAAAAATCCAGTTTACAAATCCACCATAAATTATTCCTATTATTATAAATGCATCTGCGAATCGATCTACTGTGGAATCTAAGAAACCTCCAAATTTAGTCGTTCCTGAATTATTACGTGCAACTGCGCCATCAATGATATCTAAAAGGCCGCTTAAGACGATTAAAATTCCTCCCCACAATAAACTGCCTTTTGCAAACATGTAAGCAGACGATAAAGCTATTAAAAGTCCTAAAATTGTCAAATAATTTGGATTTATTTTGATTTTACTGGCTACTGGATCAATAAATCTTTTCAAACCAGGCCTAAAACGATTCAGCATATTGGTAATTTATAAATCCCAGTAATATATATTTTGTATAGGAACAAAAATGAAAATTATTAAAATTAACCCTGAAAAACCAGATCAAAAAGATATAGATTATGCCATCAATGTTTTGGAAAATGGTGGAATTGTTTTATATCCTACAGATACTATTTATGGATTAGCTGTTAATATATTTGATGATGATGCTTTAAATAAGTTATATGATCTTAAAAAAAGATCAAAAAGAAAACCCATATCTATCTGTGTTTCTAAACTTGAAAATATTTTTCAAATTGCTCATATTAATGATAAATTTAAGTATAAAATATTTGAATTGCTGCCGGGTCCATTCACTATAATCTTAAAGAGGAAAGAAAATATCTCCCCTATATTAACTGCTGGTGGAGAAAATATTGGAATAAGAATTCCAGACAATATATTATGCCAAGAACTAACTAAAAAATTTCCAATTACTGCTAGTAGTGCTAATATATCGGGGATGCCAGTAATGGATAATATAGAAAAAATTTTAAATCAATTAAGTTCGGAAGTAGATTTGGTTCTGGATGCTGGATCATTAACGAAATTAGAACCATCTACGGTCATTGATTTTTCTTTGGATCAACCAAAAATTTTAAGAAAAGGTGCAGGCTATTTAAATAGTCTCCATGATATGGATCTATAAGAGTTATTATTAAAAGTAAATAATATATTTAATAGAGTAATTTCATTAATCTTTATTCATAGAATATGTATAATCCAAGTTTTTAATGTAATAAAAAGGATATTGAGGAAATATGAAGGTATTATCTGATCTTAACAAGTCAACAAAAATTTCTACCGGGTGCTCAATTGACGGTATCTTAGGAGGGGGAGTTGAAAAAGGAAATCTAACTCAATTCTATGGACCTCCGGGGTCTGGAAAAACGAATATTGTTTTAAAATTAGCTGTTGAGTCTGCAAGGGATGGTGGAAAAGTAATATTTATAGATACTGAAGGTGGAATTTCTATTGATAGAATTCAGCAAATATCTGGGTTAGATTTTGATAAAGTTGCTGAAAATATCATCGTATTTGAACCTACGTCTTTTAAAGAACAGAATGAAGTTTTAAAAAAAGTATGGGCATTGTTAGAGTCACAATCTGAAGAAGTAGATTTGGTGATTTTAGACTCAGCTGTGGCATTATATAGGTTGAAAGATGGGAATTCTACTAAATTAAATAGCGAGTTAGGTAAACAAATGGCGCTATTGCTTCGAATGGCTCGAAAATATGATTTGGCTGTGGTAATAACCAATCAGATTTATTCTGTTTTTGATGAAAGTGGAAATGGTGTTATTGAACCTGTTGGTGGAACTATTTTGAAATACTGGAGCAAGGTCATTGTGGGATTAGAAAAGGGTGATGTTGTGGGTGAAAGGTGTGCAACCTTAATTCGACATAAAAGTAAAGTAGAAGGTATTAAAACCAGATTTAGAATAATAGAAAGAGGTTTGGGTAATTAAAATTGTTTTAATGAATC
Source organism: Methanobacterium alcaliphilum (assembly GCF_023227715.1). Taxonomy (NCBI): domain Archaea; kingdom Methanobacteriati; phylum Methanobacteriota; class Methanobacteria; order Methanobacteriales; family Methanobacteriaceae; genus Methanobacterium; species Methanobacterium alcaliphilum. Next base: position 63,496 of record NZ_JALKIF010000012.1, on the reverse strand, counting down.
CAGGTAATACAAAATAGGATATGGTAAATAATTAATATACTTATTTTTCCGACCATCATTTGAATAAGTCTCAAAATTATTAAAGTTTATTAATAAGACCGTCAAATAACATTTATAGTTTGATAAGGGGATATTATCATTATATAATCTCTTGATAAAACCATTATAATTAACTTGATAAATTGTTAAAATCTTTATATTATAATCAGACTTTGTTCTGGGACTATAATCAGAAGAAATTTATAAATTATGGCTGCTTGTTAAATTTTAAGAGCATAATGTATATTTAGTGTAAATAAACAATTTAACAATGAAACTAAAATACTTATTTTCTTCTGAAGAGTCTCTCAGCATTGAGTCTTTAAATTAAAATGATGTGATAAAACATGATTTCTCCTAAAAAGTATGCGAAGGCCGCAAAGATACCACCAAAAGGCTTTAAAACGGCAAATGAGTTCTTTGCTCATGTCTTTAGTGATAAAGAAATTATTTGGATGGGTCAAAACACCAATCATCTTCATCAAGATACTGAAATCATGGATGCTATGATTGATTGCGTGAATAGTAGGGAATACTGCAAATATCCACCACCAGAAGGTTTTCCTGAACTTAAAGAGCTTGTGATAAATGATCTAGGTTTAAGTAAGGATTATGACATATTAATAACTGCTGGAGGGACAGAATCTCTCTATTTATGTATGAATGATATTTTGGATCCGCAGAATAATGTAATAACCTGTGATCCTGGATATTTAATCATTGACAACTTCGCCAGCAGGTTTGCGGCTCAAGTTATTTCAGTACCCATATACAATGAGGAGTGCGGATACAAGTTAACTCCAAAATTAGTAAGGGAAAATATGGATGAAAATACCAAAATCATCTCTTTAATAGACCCTTTGAATCCATTAGGATCATGTTATACTAAAGAAGAGATGGAAGAATTTGCTGAAATAGCTGAAGAAAATGATATATATTTGCTGCATGACATAACTTACCGGGACTTTGCCCGGGAACATCATCTCGCAGCAGAATATGCTCCAAATCATACGATCACCGTTTACAGCTTCTCAAAAATATTTGGAATGGCCGGGCTTAGGATTGGTGCAGTCATAGGAGTTCCTGAAGTTATTAATTCTATAAGAAGTATTTTGATTAATGATTTAGGGACCAATGTCATGGCTCAATCAGGAGCAATAGCTGCCTTAAAATCTAAGAATGAATGGATAGATTATATTCGAGATCAAACACGCAGTAATCAAAAAATAATTAAAAATGCTGTGGATCAGGTAGAAGGTGCATTTATTCCAGTTTATCCTTCAGATGGAAATATGATGGCCATTGATTTAAAAGGAACAGGTATTGATCCTATGGATATGACAAATTATTTATTGGAAAGGAAAGTTTTTGTTCGCCAGGGGGCATACACCAGTAAATCATTTGGTAACAGATATCTCAGGGTTAGTTTTTCTGTACCTGAGTACCAGGTTAAAATTTTTGCAGAAAGGTTTTTAGAAGGAATAAAATCCCTTAAACCCATTTAATTCTTTTTTAAATAAATAACTTAATTTTTGGGAAAAGAAAATAGTCTATTTTTAATATCATTAACAGTTAATTAAAAAAAGAGAATAGTTATCTATTTGTCTTTTAAGTAGTAATATTCACCGATTTGTTTTTGGTTTCTATCTAGATAACTATCAAACTTATTAACCCGAGGACGTTTTGTTTCTTTATCTCTACGGAAGGTTATGCCCACATCAGATAAGAATTTGTTCATGGACTTTCTAAGTTCGGTGGGGCTAGAAGCATGTCCTTCAATACCTGGGTGGCCCTGGAATACAAATGCTCTATCTGATATGTAATCAATAAATACTATGTCGTGGTCAATAATTATGGATGCCGCATTGCGATTTTCTATAATTTTACGGATTGTCCTTGCTGCAACTAACCTTTGTTCCACGTCTAAAAATGCGGTTGGTTCATCAAAAAGATAGATATCGGCCTGTTGGGATAATGTACTTGCTACTGCTAGTCTTTGCAGTTCTCCACCACTTAAGTCACTTACCTCTTTTTCCAACAATTCTTCTAGTGAAAACGGCTTCATGATTTCGCTTTTGAAAATATTGGTTCCATAAGTAGGGGCGTGAGTATATAAAAAGTCTTGCACCGAACCTTCAAATTCTGAAGAGAGATATTGTGGTTTATATGCAATATTAACTTTCTTTTTGATTTTACCTTTGTCTGGTTTTTCAACGTCAGCTAACATTTTGGCAAAGGTGGTTTTTCCAATACCATTAGGGCCAAAAGCAGTCACAATTTCATTGTGGTATATCTTACCTTCATCTGCTTCTAATTTAAACCCAGTATATTCTTTCTTAAGAGAAGAATACTCTGATAAAACCTCACCTTCTTCTTCAGGAGTGGGCGGACGCACCTGAAATTCAATAGCTTGTTTTCTAAATCGAACATTTTCTTCTCTGAGGAATCCATTGATGTAAGAGTTTATACCAACCCTAACGCCTCTAAGTTGTGAAACTACACCATAAGCCCCGGATTTACCATATAATAAATGTACATAATCTGATATGGCGTCTAAAGCAGCTAAATCGTGTTCAATAACCATTACAGATTTGCCTTCTTCAGCCAGTTGTCTGATTACTTTAACTGCATTAAGGCGTTGTCTAACATCTAACCATGAAGTTGGTTCGTCAAAATAATAAAAATCAGCATCTCTTAAAACTGCTGCAGCAATAGCTACTCTCTGTAGCTCTCCTCCACTTAATTTAGAAATTTCCCGATCCATTATTGGATAAATATCCAGTGTATTTAAAACCGTGTCAATTTGGTTTCGTTCATCTAAATTTGTTAATAAATCCTTTACTTCTCCTTTAACATATTTCGGGAGCATATCTACCATTTGAGGTTTATGAACAACTTTTATTTCGCCTTGTGATAACTTTTTAAAGTAATTTTGTAATTGTGAACCTTTAAAATAGTTGAGTATGTCTTCCCAGGAGATTTCTTCCCCATAATTTCCTAAATTAGGTTGCAACTCTCCAGAAAGAATGCGAATTATGGTTGATTTGCCAATACCATTCGGCCCTAAAATTCCAACTACATCCCCTTCACTGATATTAGGCAGACCAAAAAGTTCAAACATGTTTTGACCATAGCGATGGATGGGATATTCTAATGCTTCAGGAAGATTTATGATACTAACTGCATCAAAAGGGCATCTTTTGGTACAGATACCACAGCCAGAACATAGTTCTTCTGATATTAACGGTTTTTTTGTTTTTTCATCAATCACGATGGTGTCCTCTTCCATCCGCACACCAGGACAATATTCAATGCAGGTATAGTTGCATTTTTTAGGTTGACATCGATCATGATCTAATATGGAAATTCTACTCACTATATCACCAATAAAACTGAATTTAAGTTATTAATTGAAGGTCATGTGGACAATAAACTAACAATATCCAATCACATGAACTTTTATCAAATTCATGAAACAATAACAAATTGATTTAAGTTTTTCTGCTGTCATTTATTATATTTTATTTTTATAAATACTTGATTAAATCAAATTAAAATTTTTAATAATTGAATATCCTTAAAAATAATTATAATTATTAGAAAACTAGAATAATTTAAATTAAATTTTAAATAAAATCAAACAGCAAATAAAAAAAAGAAATGGTATGAATTAGCTTAAATTTTTTTAACAGCTAATTCGATGTCTGATGACTTAACAGTTTTCCTTCCAGCGTGTTTTGCTAGTTTAACTGCTTCTAAAGCCAGGTTTTCGCCCATTTCTTCTAAAGCTTTTGCTAAAGCTTCTCTTGCATCATCACTTATTCTCATGGCACCTGCGTTTTTTATGATTCTTCCGACTGGTGCAACTGGTAATTCAGCCATAATATCACCTCAATTTTATCTGATACTCTAAACTATTTAAATTTATCGTTTATATGGTCATATTTTTAATGTATATTACAAATGTGACCTCCCTACATTATGTGGGGCTATGTATGTCATAGTGGTAATTTGATTAAAGTGAGGAGTGGTTGATAGTTCTCTCCTAAAGAATGTGCACTTTTTGGAATACATATTCCGCAACTGTATTAAAAATAATAATTATATTATTATAAGGTTAAGCTGTTAATATGGTTATTAAAAGCAGTATTTCTTGAATCTAATGGTTTTAAATAGGAGGATGCTTTAATTCTCTAAAATATTAAATCAGTTGGGCTATAAAAATGAAAATATAATTTCTTTATTTGCTATTATTAATAATCCAACCTGCAATAGTATCATAAATATAATGGCGTAACTTAGATATAAAATTCTATTTTGTGTTTTTTCATTGGATTGTATGGCTCTAAGTTTTAAAGTTGAATCTGATGCTTTCAGATATGTATCGACTTTTTCAGATATAGAATCTCCATATTTGATCATATCTGACTGTAATTCATTAAAAAAGTCAGAATTACTTGTTATATTTTCAAAATAACATTTATTTAGTGGTAAACCTGATTCTAGTTCTTCTTTAAATCTTTTGAATGAATGAAGGTCATTATAAATATCAGAACGTGTTTTTATAAGTAATTGGGTATTGTTGTTATCCATTAAATCTTTGGATAAATTTTGATTTAAACTGTTAATTTTAATCTCCTGGATTTCAAACCACCTTTTAAATGCTATTAAAGGAAAACCACAGTTTTTTAAATGTTCAAGCGATTCAACAGGGTCAATGGTATATGGGGAAAAAAGAATATAATTGCGTATTTTTTCATTTTTCAAATTTTCATTGGTTAAAATAAAGTTTTCATGAGTAAATGTGTGTTCGGGAATTAGTGAAGTATTAAAGCAATGCAAAAAGTTTTCATTAGTTAAGGCCCATTCATGACAATAATCTCTATCAGGAGTATCAAATGATAATAAATCAATTCCTGGAACTTGATTTGGGTTTGTTTGTGGATTAATGAAATATCCATCAATTCCATTTCCTTTTAAAAAATTAATTAAATCTTTTTTTATTTTAGACCTTAATTCACTTACTTCTTCAGTTTTAACTTGCTTTGGGGTGTATATGATATTTTGGTGTCTTGTGTGTTGGGAATGAGCTTTAACTAATGGGTCATGGTTTTTATATATGATGCTATTTAAGTCATCAGATGCTTTTTCATTTAATAAAGCCCTAATATTTAAAATAATTGTTGAAGGGCTTGTTCCATGTATAATTATTTGAATAGCATTAATATATTCGCCTAAATCATGATAAACACGATTTGAGGAGAATCTTTTCTTAATTTTAGTACTGTTTATAAATGGGAGAACAACATCGTATTCTTTAAATAAACTGTTTTTATGGTTTAAAATATTTAATTCGATGTTTTCAATTGTAGAATAGTCAATAGATTCAAAGTTATCAAATATGTCATTGAATGAGGATAATAAATCGTCGAATTTTTCAATTTCTATTAATTCAAAAACCATTAATGAATTGTAATATATTCCATCATTATTCGGTAAAAAACAGCTTTCATTTTCATTTTTTACAGCTTTATCATCATTTTTCATTGTTTCTACAAGCATTAAAACCAACTAAATTGTTTTTTGAGTTATAATAATTATTTAATGAGATCAAAATTTATTATTTAAAGATTCGTATAATATTTATAATAAATTTTTATATAATTTCATAGAGCAAAAATTTGTGAAGTTTATTTAAATAGATTTTTTATTATTGCACATTCCAATTATTCAAACTTATAGCAAAAAAGCATAATAAATAGTGCATATTAGTGATATTATGAAACAAATTATTATAATGAGAGGCGATTTAAATATGAGTAGGGGTAAAATCGCTGCACAAGCATGTCATGGTTCTTTAGGTTCGTTTAAAAGAGCTGATTCCAATAAAATAAGAAAATGGGAATTGGAAGGAGAAAAAAAAGTTGTAGTAAAAGTAAATGATTTACAGGAACTTTTTGAGATACGTGAATTAGTAAAAAAGGCAGATATAGCATCCTATTTAGTACGTGATGCCGGCCATACTGAAATACCCAGTTCCACTGTAACTTGTTTAGGGATTGGTCCAGATGATGATGAAAAAATAGATAAGATTACACAAGACCTTAAGTTACTAAAGTAGTCTTACTATTAATCTGATAGAATTTGATCAAACGTGCCATATATCATATCTATCTTAAAGTTGGATGTTTGGAAATTTAAATTAGATTAATTGCAGATGGTTTATATGGATTGGGTAGTTAAAGTTGGTGGGAGCATATTTCCTCATCATGCAAAAAATTTAGTTGAAGGTTTGGATGGTGAGAATGTTATCATAATCTGTGGTGGTGGTAACTTTGCCAACCAGATCAGAAAATACGATGCGGAATTTAGTTTTTCAGATAATGCAGCCCACGAATCTGCAATTTTATGTATGGACATCACCGGCCGTTTATTAGCAGATATTTGTAATAATGCTGAGGCGGTATATGATCTAAAAACTGCAAAGAGGATTGTAAAAAAAGGTAAAATTCCTATTTTATTACCATCTCGACTTTTACACTATATGGATCCATTGGAACATTCATGGAATGTAACTTCTGATTCAATATCATTTTATATTTCTCAGTTGATTCAAGCAAAACTTTTAATAGCAACGGATGTAGATGGTATATATACCCGAAAACCATCTGCCAAAGATGCTATACTTATACATGAAATAAGTGCAAAAAAACTACTATCTTTTGGTGAAACTTCAATTGACGCAGCCCTGAGTGAACTTTTACTCCAATTCGGGTCTAATTGTTATGTGGTTAATGGAAAATATCCTGAGAGGATTCTATCGTTAATCAGGGAAAATGCTGATATTAAAAATACATTATACACACTTGTTAGAGGTGATTAAATGGAGAAAATAGAGTGCACATCTTGCAAACAAGAGATACCTCTGGTAGAGACTTATGTTAAGTTTATATGTCCTGAGTGCGACGAAATCATTTACCGATGTCAAAAATGTCGAACCTTTGGACACATCTACACTTGCAAATGTGGATTTAAAGGACCTTAAGTTTTTAAATCAGATAAATACATTGGATAATATTTAGATTTGATAATAATTAAATCTTATATATTTTTCATCTAATTTATCAGATTTCCTTTGGGTAATTTTATACTAATTTAATATTAATAACTACTGATTTTTAACCTATATCTTTAAATATTAAAAGTATTAAGATTATAGTAATCAGTATTATTAACGAATTAACAATTAATTAATTCATGATTATTGGAGGTAATTAAATGGGAGAAGTAGTAGCTACTATAAAATTAATGCCAGAAAGCCCAGATGTTGATTTAGAAAAAATTAAACAATCTGTTGAATCATGTATTCCTGAAGAAGCGGAATTGCATAAAATTGAAGAAGAGCCTATTGCTTTTGGCCTTGTAGCCCTTAACGTTCTGGTTATTGTGGACGATGGTGAAGGTGGAACAGAAGCAGTAGAAGAAAACTTTTCTAAAATTGACGATGTAAGCAATGTTGAAGTAACTGATATTCGTCGATTAATGTAATTTTTATTCCATATTCTTTTTTTTTAAATTATCTCAGGGTTGATGGATATTTTTGATCTCATCCTGGCTTGCATAATCGGAGTTTTGTTTGGTGTGATAACTGGTCTTATACCGGGTATTCATGTAAATACTGTAGGTGCTATTGTTTTTGCATCAGCAACTTCTCTTTTAAATTTATTCTCTTTAGAATTTTTGTGTGTTTTTCTAGTTGCCATGTCAATTTCTCATGCTCTTTTAGAATTCATTCCGTCTATGTTTTTAGGAGTTCCTGAAGAAGCCACGGCTCTTTCTATCCTACCGGGACATAGGATGGTTTTGGAAGGGAGATCTAGAGAAGCCATACGTTTGGTGGCAGTGGGGGGCTTTGGAGCTATTATGATTACTATTTTATTGCTACCTCTTTTTGTAATATTTTTACCACCACTTTATGGTTTTTTAAAGCCATATATTTGGATAATACTGATTATAATGTCTATTTATATGTTAATAAGACTCAGTGCAGATTTAAATACATTTCTATGGTCTTTATTCTTATTTTTATTTTCAGGCATTATGGGGTGGGTAATGTTGAATACACCCATATCCTCTGGTTTGTCTCTCATGTGTCTTTTTACAGGCATGTTTGGAGTCAGCACAATGCTTTTTAGTTTAAATGAAAAATCATGTTTACCCCATCAACATAAATTCAATAAAATTTGTTTGAATATTAATATTTTCAGAGGAATGGTGGCAGGGGGCATAGCTGGCACTATATTGGGGTTTTTACCTGGCTTTGGACCGGCTCAGGGAAGTATAATTGCACAAGAATTGAGTGGTGGTAGTGAAGAAAACAATGAAAGTTTCTTAACTTCTATGAGTGGAGTAAATACATCAGATACCCTTTTTTCTTTAATTGCAATTTATTTAATTGGAAATCCTCGAAGTGGTATTGCAGTGTATTTATCTCAGTTGATTCAAGAATTCAATATAAATTATTTGCTATTTTTCATTTTTGCATCCCTGACTGCAGTTTCAGTTTCTTTAATACTGTGCATAAAATTAGGAGACTATCTCAGTGAATATATGCAAAAATTAAACTATAAAAAGATTTCATGGGGGGTTATAATATTTATGTCTGGCCTTTTACTGATTTTTTCAATTTTAGAGAATGTTTCTCTGCCATTTATATCTTTAGTTTATGCAACTGCTATAGCCATAGGGTTACTACCTCACTATTTAGGGGTCAGTAAGTCCCAATTAATGGGCGTTTTAATACTTCCGGCAGTAGTTATTTATTTCAATATGGGTTTTTAAGATTAAAAATATTAAATTACTAAAATATCTTTGGCGATTTTTTGTGCGGCTTTAATAAAGTCCGTATTTTCTACACCAGGGAATGTGTCAATAATACACAAATCAAATTTTTCATCTAAACTTTCACTTAAATGTCTTATATCCATATGGTAAACTTCGAAATTTTTTCCACTGGCTACCATACAATTTTCTAAAAATTCATCAAAAAATTCGACTTGAAATCCATTGGATTCTAAGTTTAATGCAGTCATATTGGTGGCAGGTTTCCAGAGGTCATTGAAAATAACTTTTTGGGCACCTGCTTTTAAAGAAAAAATTCCCAATGTTCCGGGTCCGCAAGTTGCATCTAAAACAGAGAACTCATTTTCTAAGTAATTTTTTTTTATAAAATTAGAAACTGCTGCTACTTTAAGGTTTTTCTTTCGAGGAAATTCTATATGTATTTCTCCTTGATCTTTGTGAATACATATAGGTCCGCATGGGCTGTTTACAATATCACAACGTAAATCACACCCGGCAAGAAGATCATAAACATAGGGTTTATAGTTGGAATCTTTTATTCCAACTGTACTGTGAGCATCTCCCATTAGTACTCCTTTTACTTCAACAACGTCTTCAATGATTCTTTCTGCACATAATTTGTTAAATTCTGGTGAAAGTACTATAAGAGATTTTTCTCTTAGATAAGGGGCTGCTTGAAGATCATATGCTGGATTGATAAGGGGAATACACGTTTTTCTTAGATTTGAGTTTGGTGGTTTTATGCCTTCGTCAATCATAATTTTGAGTATATGTGCAATCACACTGTCTATATGTCTTTTACCACAGTCGCAGAGTCCAAAGTCTCGATCAATAGTAGTAAGCTTTATCTGTTGGGTTAGTGGAGAGAATTTTTTTAGTTGTGGATTTATACATTGTGTACATGGTGCAAAAGTTTCATTTGTGTTTTCTAAAATTTTCTTCGCAGTCCTTATGCAGGTACTTCCGCACTTGCATTTTAAGTCCATATCCTTAAATATGGGTTTAATCATATTAAATATTTGAGTTCTATGAAACAGAAACGTAAAGACATATTGAAAGAGCTATTAGGCGAATTCGGTTCTGAGGAATCTGCTGAGGAATCTGCTGATGAAGTTGAAGTGGATGAAGTTAAAAAACCGGTAGAGGAGTCATTTGAAGAACCACAGGTTGAAGAAAAGCCAGCTCCAATATTCGATGATCAAGAGGAAGAAGAGGAAGAAGAGGAAGATTTCAACATCGAAAAGATAATGCAAAAGCCCACTAAGCCACAAAAAGCCGCTAAAACAATGAGCGAAGGTCTTAAGGCAGAAATTATCGAAGAAGAATTAGTTCCTAATTATAATGTTAGTGTACCCAAGTTTTCTGATAATGAAAAACAACTTCTAAATGAGATAAGGGAAAAATTAGTTGAAGTTGCTGTTTCTAAAGGGGATGAATTTCGGATTGATGAAACCAGTTTCTTAAAAGAAGTAAAAGAATTTTTAAGAATGAAAGGGATACGTAATGTTGATAAATTAGCATCACAGATATCTCAAGAGATGTTAGGTTATGGAGAACTTGATCCTTTAATTAAAGACGATGATCTGGAAGAGATCATGGTTTTAGGTACTCAAAAACCAGTATTTGTTTACCATCGTAAAATAGGAATGATGGTTACCAATGTAATTTTTGAAGAGGATAATGATATTAAATCATTAATTGATGTTATAGCCCGTCAAGTAAACAGAAGAATTGACCAACAAACACCTATTCTCGATGCCCGACTTCCTGATGGTTCAAGGGTAAATGCTACGATTCCCCCTGTTTCTGCTGATGGTTCTACTTTGACTATACGTAAGTTCAGGAAAGATCCACTTACAGTTATAGATTTGATTAATTTTAAAACCATGTCATCTCATCTGGCTGCTTTCATGTGGGTTTGTGTTGATGGTTTAGGAGTTAAGCCCTGTAATTCAATCATTGCAGGAGGTACTGGTTCTGGTAAAACAACAACTTTAAACTGTGTAACTTCATTTGTACCTCCTCGTGAGAGAATAATCACTATTGAAGATACACTGGAACTTCAACTTCCTCACACGCATGTTTTAAGAATGGAAACTAGACCTCCAAATATTGAAGGCAAAGGTGAATTGGACATGGATACTCTGGTAAAAAACTCTCTACGTCAAAGACCCGATAGGGTAATTGTAGGTGAAGTAAGGGGTAGGGAAGCTATAACTCTTTTCACAGCATTGAATACAGGACACTCTGGTTTTGGTACACTTCACTCTAACACTGCTCGTGAAACAATCACTCGTTTAGTTAACCCTCCTATGGATGTTCCAAATATCATGATACCTGCTTTAGACTTCATTATAATGCAAAATAGGATGTATAGGCCAGAAGGTGGTTCAATTAGGCGTGTAACTGAAGTTGCCGAAGTTGTGGGAATGGAAGAAGGTAATGTTCAGTTGAATCGAATTTTTGAATGGAATAATGTTACAGATAAGGTAGAGTATGTGGGTATCGCCAGCCAGACTCTGCGAGAAGTTTCTGAACTTAGGGGAATTAGTATAACTGAAGTTGAGGAAGAAATTGAAAAAAGAAGACTTGTTTTAGAATACATGGCTGATAAAAATATTCGTTCTATTGATGAAGTAGGACAATATGTACAAGATTATTATCGTGACTCTGATGAAGTTCTGGAGCGAGTATTGTAATTCAAATTATAAGTTAGATGATATTTAGGGTGAAAATATGGCAGATATTAAAGATTTCTTCGGTAAAATTGGCGGATTCACAATAAATTCCAGTAAAAAAGTCGGAGAAGGTGTTCAAGCCCCTGTGAATAAATTAGGCGAGATCAACAAACCTAAAATTGGTGGATTACGATCCAAGGGAGAAACTTCTAAAAAAACTGGTGGGGGGATGTTTAGTGGCATCCGCTCTGGTGGAGAAACCAGTGAGAAATCTGGTGGTGGTGGACTATTTGATAAACTACGTTCTAGGGGAGAAAGCTCTGAGAAATCTGGTGGAGGTATGCTTTCTCGAGATTCTAAATCCAGTAAAACGTCATCCAAGATTATAAAAAGAATGAAAATGAGTGATGAAGAAATCGAAGTTTTTAAAGGACTTATTGAATCTGAAAAGAAAACTCCTAAACCTAAAAAAGATAAAGCTAAAGATGATTCTTTTCAAAAGGCGTCGCTGGAAGAACTACTTAAAGAGGAAGAGAAAGAGGGTTTGGATCCAAAACTAATTATTGGGCTAGGCGCGGCGTCTGGGATAATTGTAATGGGAGTAATGGTGGTTCTGGGTTTCGGAATAGAAATTGGGCTGGCTTTAATGCTTGTCGTATTTTTAATGTCCATGGTTATCATATTTTTACCCAATATACAAAAAGGAAAAAAATCTGCTGAGGCTTCCCGTGAACTGCCTTATGCTTTAAGACAAATGGCAACTGAACTTCGAGCAGGTTTGGGTTTACACGATAGTATGAGGTCGGTTGCTATGTCTGGATACGGCCCTCTTTCTGAAGAATTTGCAAGAACTTTAGAAGAGATAAAATATGGGGAAACAACTGAAAATGCACTTACAGATATGAGTGATCGTATTAATTCTGATGGAATGAAAAGAGCAGTATATCAAATAACCCGGACACTTTCCAGTGGTGGGGATCTTTCCAGAACCTTGAGTGTTATTGCAGATGACATAGCATATGAAATGAGAATGAAGTTAAAAGATTATGCTCAAAAACTAAACTCATTTACCATGATATATATGTTTGTGGCTATTTTGGGCCCAGTTATATTTTTAATCATGCTTATTGCAGCATCCACGGTAATGGGGGCAGTTCTTCCACCTATTGCATTGATAGTACTTTACTTCTTCTTGTTCCCTATGATTGTTGGTTTCCTGGCGTTCATGATAAAACGTTTGGAACCTCAAATCTAAATTTTTTAATTTATTTATTATTTTTAAGGATATGTAGCAAATGGTGATAATTTTCCTCACCAATTTCATGCAAAATTTTATGCTGCTTATCTTCTTTTATTAAATGAAGCAATTCATGATAAACATCTGTTCCTAAAAGGTGCAGGATCTCATGGTAAGCTCCGTTAATTGTTAATTTGGATTTGACATCAAAACCATCATTTTTAAGGAGATTTAATAGTTCTACCGCCTTTGGAGGTTTTAGATGAGCTCTTTTTAAAGTAGTGCAGTCATTAAATATTTCTTCAGGGGGGCCGTGTTTTATTATCTGCCCTTCATGAAGAACAAAAATTTTATTGGAAAACTGACTAATTATTTCAACATCATGTGATGCAATAATTATACTCATATTTTCATTATTTAATTTGAATAGGATGTCTAAGACTTGTCCAACACCTTTAGGATCTAAACCGGTGGTTGGTTCATCCATAACAATAATTTCGGGGGTCATGGCGAGTATACCGGCTATAGCAACTCTCTTTTTCTGCCCGCCTGATAGATGGTGAGGTGCTTTCCTTTCAAGACCAGTCATTTCAACCTTAGCTAATGATTCTTCCACCCTTTTATCTACTTCTTCTCTAGAAATGCCTAAATTTAATGGTCCAAATGCCACATCTTCTCCAACAGTTGGTGCAAATAGTTGATCGTCAGGGTTTTGAAAAACTATCCCTACTTTTTGGCGAATTTTAATCAAATCTTCCTTTTTATAACTCATGGGACTGCCATCAATTTTTATTTGCCCTTTTGTTGGCTTTAACAATCCATTAAAATGAGAAAACAGTGTTGACTTCCCGGCACCATTTGAACCAATTATCGCAGCTCTTTCACCTTCTTTTATTTTGAAATTAATATTTTTAAGTGCAGAGGTTCCATCAGGATAAATGTAACTCATATTATGAGCTTCAATAATTGTGTTGACCATAAAATCTTTCCTTATAAATAAAAATAAATTAAAAATAAAAATTTTGAATTAAATACAAACCTATTATAAAACTGATATTTATGCCTATAAATACAATATCTTTGTAATTAATCTCTGATTTTAATGTATAAGAATGTGCATTTGCTGTATACCCCCTACTTAGCATACTTAAGTATACGCTTTCCCCCTGTTCATAAGCCCTTAAAAACATCATGGTAATTGTTTCTCCGACTTTTTGTACTCTCCACTTGTAACTTGTTTTTTTATTCCATATATCAAAGCATCTGCTGGTCTGTGCTCTTCTGATTCTTTCCAGTTGATCATAAAAGAAGAATAAATATCTAACTGTAAGGTTTAGAAGCATTGCAAATTCATGTGGAATTCCAAGTTTCCGCGCAGAACCAATTAAATCCTGCATGGATGTAGATGAAGAGAGAAATATGATGGTGGTAACACACACCGTAATTTTAGCAAGTAAGAGTGCGCCAAAGATGATTCCCTGTTCAGTTATAGTTAAACCTAGTGGTCCAGTCCATATTATATCACCGGGTCTTATAAATGGCTGAAAAATAGCGACAAATCCACCAAAAGGTAAGATTAAAATTAATCTTTTTAGAGCATAAGTTAGGGAAATTTTGGAGATTAATATTAGTATTAGAAGATAAGCTTCCATTATCAACAAGATTCGAAGATCAGTAGTATTGACTGCGAAGATAATAATTAAAAAGGTGATTATGATTTTTATTCTGCCGTCAATTTTATGCAGTGAACTTCCGCGAGTTGACTCCCTTTCTATATGCATCAGGTCTTCCATGGATTTCCTCCACCATTGAAAAAATATTAGATTTTTTTTAAATTATGTTGTTTGTACTAATATAAAAAAGAAAAGAAAAAGTGGAAAAAGAGATATTTATTCTTCTCCATTACTTTCTTCTTCAGGTGTTTTTTTGAAAATAGATGCTATCCCAAAAGCTAAAAGTATAACTAGGAGTGTTCCAACTATTAAAGCTAAAACTCCACCCCATGGATTATCTTCACCTAATGCAGGTATAGTGTAATCTGGTAGTGTTGCTTCTAAAGCAGGTTCAGTTTCAGGATTAGGCATCAATTTTTCAGCAGCACTTTCTAGACCATCTGGATTGGATGAGGCCAAAAATGGTGCTAAAATACAAATGATTAGAGCAATAATTAATCCTCCAACCAACAATTTCTTGTCTTTGTCTTTCATTCTGAATCCACCTCAGCACTATTTTTTCCCCAATTCTTAAATGAGAATAGATCTGGTCTGGCTTTTTGGATACCTACTATTACAACTACTGTAATTAAACCTTCTATTAACCCAATTACCGCGTGGTATAATCCCATAAATTCTATGCCCATTACTAATGGGAAAGTACCGGCAATAGCCATTTCAATGGCACATGCAATCGCTGCTAAGAATATAGAAGCCCATGCTGCTATGAATATGGAAGGTATTTCTCCTAGTCCTCGTGTAGCTTTGAATACATAGTATCCTACAAAACCACCAATTACTCCCATGTTAAATATATTGGCTCCTAATGCGGTCATTCCACCGTCACCAAATATTAATCCCTGTAAAATCAGCACAATTGATAAAACAAGCACGGCAGCCCATGGACTTGCAAATAATATTGCTATTAATGCAGCTCCTACCATATGTCCACTGGTTCCCCAGGGGATAGGGATGTTCATGGCTTGTATGGCAAAAATTCCTGCTGCTAAAACTGCAAAAAGTGGAATTTTTCTTTCATCTAAATTAGAACGAGCCCAATTTAAACTGAAGTATAATGCAATAATGGCTATAATCCAGTATACTGCGGCTTGCCCTAAAGGTATAAAACCATCTGGTATATGCATATTCAACCTCCTTATTAAAAATCAATATTAAGGGAACAATATATTTTTTTAAGTATCAATGTTTTATTAAACTCTAAATGGGTTAATACTTAAAAAACAGTTTTTTAACCCTTATATCCTCCTATAAAAATCTGAATTTATATCTTATAAATGTTGTAGTTAGTATTACTAAATTCGAGAATAAGTGGGTGAAATTATTACGAAAGTATTAATTAAAGGTTTTAAAACCACTTTTTGTATTAACATTTTAAAAATTTGACAGATGTTATTCTTTAATCAGATTTATCATGAATTTTTTTATATATTTATTATTTAATTATTCATAGGATCCTTTTTTTTGATGATATTTTTTTAATAAATGACACAGTTAATATCTAAAATATTATTACTTTTTATCAATCTTTTATTCGATAATTAATACAAAAACTTTATATGCCTTGATGTGATAATTCAAAATATCATTATAAATCATTAATAATTAATTAATGGTTGAGCGAAAATATTAGGATTAAAAAATTGGTGATAAATGTGGCACCTAAATCAACTAAACCTAAAGACTTTAAAGACGATTTTTGGAAGTCCAAGGATATTAAAATCTCCATTGGTGAGATTGTTCATGATGAATTAAAGGAAGGAGAAGAACCTATTGAAATGGGCCCTACTCCCAAACCTCATGTTACAGATCTGCGGTCATGGGATATGAAATTATTAGATCGGTATGAACCATTTTACGCACCTTTCTGCGATATGTGTTGTTTATGTACTTATGGGAAATGTGATTTAACTGAAGGTAAAAAAGGAGCTTGCGGAATTGATATAGAGGCTCAGCAGGCACGTTTTGTATTATTGGCATGTTGTATTGGAGCAGCAGCTCACTCAGCCCATGCAAGGCACTTGTTAGAACATTTAATTGAAAAGAAAGGGGAAGATTTCCCTATTGATATGGGAATGAATATTGATATAGAAGCCCCTATTATTCGAACTGTGGTAGGTATAGTTCCTAAAAAACTGGGTGATTTGAGAGAAGCTATGGACTACATGGAAGAACAAAATTTACACCTTTTATCAGCTTGCCACACAGGACAAGAAGGAAGTAGCATCGATTTTGAATCTAAAGCATTGCACGCAGGATTAATGGATAATTTAGGTAAAGAAATAGGTGATATTGCTCAAATCGTAGCTCTAAACATGCCTAAAGGTGATGAAGACGCACCCTTAGTGGAACTGGGAATAGGGACCATTGACCGTGAAAAACCAGTGGTTTTATGTATTGGTCATAATGTATCATCTGGGGCAGGGGTTATTGATTATGTGGAAGACCAGGGTATGGAAGATGATGTGGAAGTATGCGGTATATGCTGTGCTGCTATTGATATAACACGTTACAACCAGCATGCAAAAGTTGTAGGGCCCATATCCAAACAACTAAAATTCATAAGAAGTGGCGTTGCCGATGTCATTGTGGTGGATGAACAGTGCATAAGAACCGATGTTCTAGAAGAAGCAAAGAAGAATAAAGCTAAGGTAATTGCCACTACTGATAAAATGTGTCTGGGATTACCTGATGTTACTAATGAAGATGCAGATAAAATAGTATCTCAACTGGTAAATGACCAAATTGAAGGTGCTCTTATCCTTGATCCAGATAAAGTTGGTGAAGTGGCTACTAAAGTAGCTATGCAGATATCAAATGACAGGGACATGCTAAAATTACTTCCGGATATGGACGAAATTCAAAAAATGGCTCACGAATGCACGGAATGTGGTTGGTGTACTCGGGTATGTCCTAATAGTATTCCGATGATGGATGCAGTGATGGCTGCTGGTGAGGGAGACTTCACAAAAATGGAAGAATTGTATGACAATGATGTCTGTTATTCCTGCGGCAGATGTGAACAGGAATGTGAACGAGAAATACCAATAATGTCCATAATGGCAAAAATTGGTGAAAATAAACTCAAAGAACAGCGATTCAACATTAGGGCTGGGAGAGGACCTATTCAAGATGTCGAAATACGAAGAGTGGGCGCCCCTATAGTTTTGGGAGATTTGCCGGGTGTTGTGGCATTTGTAGGCTGCACCAATTATCCTGAAGGCGCAGAAGACGTTGCTAAAATGGCAGAAGAATTTCTGGAAAGAAACTATATCGTAGTAACCAGTGGTTGCGGTGCCATGACTGTGGGTGAATTCCGCAATGAAGAAGGTAAAACCCTTTATGAACGATTCACTGGTGATTTTGATGGTAGGGGGTTAGTCAATGTGGGTTCATGTGTTTCCAATGCCCATATTCCGGGAGCATGCATTAAGATTGCTAATATATTTGCCAAAAAACCTTTAGAAGGAAACTTCGAGGAAATTGCTGATTATATTCTTAATCGAGTAGGAGCGTGTGGTGTTGCGTGGGGAGCATACTCTCAAAAAGCAGCATCTATTGCCACAGGAGTAAATCGGTGGGGAATACCTGTTGTTTTAGGGCCTCATGGGACTAAATATCGAAGACTTTATCTTGGAAGGACAGATAAAGAAGAAAAATGGGAGATAAATGATCTTAGATCTGGAAATGTGGTGAATGGTGAGCCGGCCCCTGAACATTTGTTATATGCTGCAGAAAATCGTGAAGAAGCTACTGTGGCCATAGCAAAATTATGTATTAGGCCTAATGATACTTCCAAAGGTAGACAGCTGAAGTTAACTCATTATATAGATTTAAACCGTAAATATTTTGGAGATATTCCGGAAGATGTTTATAAATTCATCAGGGTGGAAAAAGACATACCTATTACATATAAAAAGGATATAATGGCTTTACTGGAAGAAAAAGGATGGGAACCAAGATCACTTCCACAAGAACCATCTACAATGGATTTTAAAGTTGATTCTAAATCAGAATCAAAATGAAATACTTAATAGATTAATTAAATTAATTTATAAATAAATAGTATAATGGTGATGTAATGAACGAGCGAGTAATCCCATGGCAACCAACTGTGATTGCAGGTCCTAAACAGGCTTTACTGGTCACGCCAGAAACAGCTAAAATGATGCTTAAAAAGTCTAAAAGACCTCTTTTTGTAGTAGGTCCCCTGGCTAAACAAGAACCGATTCTTTCTTTAACTAAAGAAATTGCGGAGCATTGGGAACTTCCCATAGTAACTACTGGTGATGCTTATAAAACTTTTAAAGATATGGGAGTAGAAAATAGTCATTATGGTGTAGTTGAAATTGTTAACTTGCTTAAAGACCCTGAATGGGAAGGAATAAAAGGAGAAGGTCAGCACGATTTGGTAATGTTCATTGGTTGCATTTATTATATTGCTTCTCAAGGATTATCCACTTTGAAACACTTTGCTCCTCATTTAAAAACACTCACCATATGTAAATTTTTCCATTCCAATGCCGATGCATCATTCCCTAATATGAAAGATGAGGAATGGTTGAAATATCTGGAAAAAATGAAGACTGATTAAATTATTTAATTAATAAATTCACGATAGAAATATTAAAATAAGTATGGAAGTAGCTTTAGGTGTGTATATTCATGGAGGAATTCAATGTTTGAAGATATACCTGTTGATGTAAGCCCTATGTATGAAGGGGAAAGAATAAGGGCAGCTAATATGTTCGTAGAACTGGCTGGCCCCAAATCTATTGGTGCAGAACTGGTTCAAGTTGCAGAAAATGTTGAAGATGAAAAAGTAACTGTTGTTGGACCAGAGCTTAGTGAAATGACTAAGGGAGAAATTTATCCTTTTGGAGTTAAAATAGAGATTCAAGGAGAAAAACTCGAAGCTGAATTAGAAGGTGTAATTGAACGGAGATTACATGAATTATGTAATTATGCGAAAGGGTTCATGCATCTTAATCAAAGGGATCAAATATGGTGTAGAGTTAGCACAGAAGCTCTTGAGGCTGGTTTCAAGTTAGAACATTTGGGCAAGGCTCTTTCAATATTATTTAAGGAAGAATTTCCAATCATAGAATCTATTTCAGTTACTATTTTCACAGAAAAAGAAAATGTAGAACAATTTCTTGATTTGGCACGTGAACAGTATGCAATTAGGGATGCAAGGGCTCGTGAGCTTTCTGATGAGGATGTAGATGTCTTTTATGGTTGTTTAATGTGCCAATCTTTTGCGCCAACTCACATGTGTGTAGTTACTCCAGATAGGACAGCTCTTTGTGGTGCTATAAACTGGTTTGACTGCCGTGCGGCAGCTAAAATGGATCCTGAAGGGCCAATATTCGAAATTGAAAAAGGTGAAGTAATCGATGCTGAAAAAGGAGAATATTCAAATGTTAATGCTGCAGTAGCTGAAAAATCTCAAGGTACTGTTGATAGGGTTTATGTTCACAGTGTATTTGAATATCCTCACACTTCTTGTGGTTGTTTTGAAGCAGTAGCATTTTATATCCCTGAATTAGATGGTATTGGCTTAGTAAACAGAGATTTCCGTGGTGAAACTCCTTTGG
Organism: Methanobacterium alcaliphilum; assembly: GCF_023227715.1. Classification (NCBI taxonomy): domain Archaea; kingdom Methanobacteriati; phylum Methanobacteriota; class Methanobacteria; order Methanobacteriales; family Methanobacteriaceae; genus Methanobacterium; species Methanobacterium alcaliphilum. The sequence continues at coordinate 43,353 of NZ_JALKIF010000012.1, read as the reverse complement.
GTATACCATTCTCGGCAATGGCAGGCCAATGCTCTGGAGGAAAACAGGTAGAGGGTTTCACGGGAATGAGTTTAGAATATATGAGATCTACTAAATTTTTACAAGCTGACGGAGGGTATGGTAGAGTCATATGGATGCCTAAAGAAATTAAAGATTCTGTTTTAGAATTCATTCCAGAAGAATTACGTGATAAAATTCCGACAGAAGAAGATGCTAATAGCATTAAAGAAATCCGAAGATTCATCAGAGAACATGAACATCCTGTACTGGAAAGAATCAAAGCCACGGCTAAAGATGAAGTTTCAGAAGAAGAAACAGAAGAAGAAGTTGAAATGGAAGAAACTGAAATGGCAGAAGGCCAATTCGTTCCAGTAGTTTCTGCTCCTGAACTCACAGTACCTGCTTCTGGTGGGGTAAAAATCATATTTAAAAATGCTAAAATATATGCGGAAAAGGTAATTATTAAAAAGAAATGATTTAATCAATCATTTCTAATTATAAATTGTATAATTCATTAATTTATTGATGGTGTGATTTAGTGATAATCGCAGTAAGTGGTAAAGGTGGGACTGGTAAAACTATGGTTTCTGCCACCTTAATTAAACTACTAATGCAAACAGATAAAGACATCCTGGCTATTGACGCCGATCCGGATTCTAATTTGCCGGAAGCTTTAGGTGTACCAGTAGAAAAAACCGTGGGTGATGTTCGAGAAGAACTTAAAAAAGATACTGCGTCTGGTAGTATACCTGCAAGTGCTAATAAATGGGATATTCTTGATTATAAAATAATGGAGTCTATTATTGAAACCCCTAACTTTGATTTACTGGTTATGGGGAGGCCTGAAGGTAGCGGATGTTACTGTGCAGTTAATAACATGCTTCGAAAGATAATTGAAACTTTATCCTCCAATTATGATGCAATAGTAATTGATACTGAGGCAGGTCTAGAACATTTAAGTCGCAGAACCACTCAAAATGTGGATGTTATGTTGGTAGTCACTGATACTTCCCATAGGGGAATACTTACCGCGCAAAGAATAGGTGAACTTGCGAAAGAACTGGATATTAACTTTAAAGAATTATACTTAGTACTTAATCGAGTAAAAAAAGATAATGAAGAAGTACTAAGAAAAAAAGTTGCTGAAATAGGCATTGAACTCGTGGGTATAATTTACGAGGATTCTATTGTTTCAGAATATGATATGGCTGGTAAGCCTCTTATTGAACTTCCAGATGAATCATATCCTGTGAAGTCTATCACAGATATCATTAATAAAATATTAATTTAATATTTCATAAATAAAATGATTTATAAGAATTTATACGGATAAAAATTAAAATTCAAGAGGTGTGGGTTTTATGGATAAAATGACGCAGCTTCTTAAGCTACTTGAAAATACAAAATCTATAGAAATAAATGAGTTTCGAATGGATTTTGAAGAGTTAGAGCTATATTTAATGCCTGCTATTCAACAAGCCGTTCAAAAATCAGTAGAAACACAAAAAGCTATCTCAAAAGAAGCTTTGATAATGGAGGAATTTAAACCACCGATACAGGATTATCCTGGAAAAGTGGCAGAAGTTCAGCTTGGAAAAGGGACTAGGAAGCCAGTATATTTGGGAGGCCAACAAGCGCTTTATAGGTTTGAAGAAGCACAACCAAACCCTCCGGTAGTAACTTTCGATGTTTTTGATATTCCCATGCCGGGCTTACCAAGGCCAATAAGGGAAAACTTTGAGGATGTAATGGAACACCCGGGTGAATGGGCTAAAAAGGCAGTAAACGAATTTGGGGCAAACATGGTAACCATACATCTAATTGGTACTGGTCCTAAAGTTATGGATAAATCACCAAGAGAAGCTGCACAAGCTATTGAAGAAGTTTTACAAGCAGTTGATGTTCCTTTAGTAATTGGTGCTTCAGGAGACCCTGTTAAAGATCCCCTTGTTTTAGAAGCTGCAGCAGAGGCTGCTGAAGGTGAAAGATGTTTGTTAGCATCAGCAAACCTGGATTTGGATTATCAAAAAGTAGCAAAAGCAGCAGTGGATTATGACCATGCCGTTCTGTCCTGGTCTATTACTGATGTTAATATGCAAAAAACCCTTAACCGTTATCTAATGAAAGAAGGACTCACTCAGGCCGATATTGTTATGGATCCCACTACCTGTGCATTAGGATATGGTATTGAATTTTCCATTGATATTATGACTAGGACTAGATTAGCTGCCTTAAAAGGAGATACTGATTTACAAATGCCTATGTCATCTGGAACTACCAATGCCTGGGGTTCTAGGGAAGCTTGGATGAAAAATGATGCTTGGGGACCAACTGATTACAGAGGGCCGATCTGGGAAATTGTCACTGGTTTGACCATGATGCTAAATGGTGTGGATATTTTCATGATGCTTCACCCGACTTCAGTAAAATTACTACGTGAAATCGGTGAGACATTTGTTAACGATTACCTGACAACCGAACTCCCTGAGATAGATGATTGGATAACTCAACTGGAGGGCTAAAAGCTCAAAATTTAAGGAGGTTTTAGATTGAGTGTTTCTGCAATGGATATTTACAAGTTACTGCCCAAAACAAACTGTGCAAAATGTGGAGAAGCATCTTGCATGGCGTTTGCAACTAAGTTATCTGAAAAAGAGACTGATTTAGAATTATGTACTCAAATGACTCCAGATGAATTTGATACTCTGGAAGATTTAATTGCACCGGCTGTAAAAGAAATAGTAATTGGTGTTGGTGATAAAACTACCACCATCGGTGGAGATGAAGTACTTTATCGTTATGAATTAACATATTATAACCCCACATCTATAGCCATTGATATTAGTGATGATCTGGAAGATAATGCCTTTGAAGAAAAGGTCAAAGCTATTGAAGACATAGAATTTGAACGTGTTGGGGAAACATTAACTTTGGATGCAATTTCCGTCCGGAATAAATCGGGAGATGTTGATAAATTTGCAGCAGCTGTCGAAAAAGTTAAGGATGCAAAATATCCTTTAGTATTATGTTCTCTTAACCCTGCGGCTATGAAAGCTGCTTTGGAAATTGTGGGAGATCAAAATCCTCTAATTTATGCTGCCACTGAAAACAATATTGAAGAAATGGCAGACTTAGCACTGGAATACAATTGCCCTATTGCCTTGTTTGTTCCTGGAGATTTGGAGAAAATGAAACAACTTTCACATACTCTAAGAACTAAAGGAATAACTGACATTGTCCTTGACCCCGGTACATTTGTAGGAGATGCTATAGGTGACACTCTGGACAATTTTATTATGATACGTCGCTTGGCTGTTGAAGAAAGAGATGGTGATTTCCGTTTCCCTATTTTAGGCATTCCTGCACTTTTAAGATTAAACAGTGAAGATGATGATGTAACTAAAGGGATTAAAGAGGCAACTATTGCTACAACTTTAATGAACAAGTATGCGGATATGATGATATTAAATGGAACAGATATATGGGAATTAATCCCTGTTTTAACTTTAAGACAGAGTCTTTACACTGATCCACGTAAACCACAAGCGGTTGACCCTGGAATATATGAATTTGGGGATCTTGATGAAAATTCACCTGTAATGTTAACCACTAACTTCGCTCTTACTTACTACACTGTTGAAGGTGATTTAAAATCTGGAAAAGCCAATTGCTATCTTTTAGTACTTGAAACTGAAGGAAGAGCAGTAGATGTATCTCTTGCTGGGGGCCAACTCAATGGTAAAGCAGTAGCCGATCTTATAAAAGATACAGGTATTGAAGACAAGGTTAAAACCCGTAAATTACTTATTCCGGGGCTTGCTGCTCCAGTGAGTGGTGAAATTGAAGATGATTCTGGCTGGGAAGTTACTGTAGGACCACGTGACTCTTCAGGCGTTCCAGATTATCTAGCTAAACATGCCTGAACATAAAAATTTCATCTTTTCTTTTTTTAAGCAGAGATAAGTTATAAGGTGATTAAATGAAAACATTAATGGTAATTGACCCTGACAGATGCAGTGAATGCTATGATTGTATCAATGCATGTAAAAAAGAACACGGGGTAGCCAGAACTAAAAAAAGTAGCACAGTACCTATTTTTTGCTTGCAGTGCCATCCAGAAAAAGCACCATGTGCTAGGATCTGTCCTACGGGTGCAATTAAAGAAGAAAGTGGTTCTTTAGTGGTAGATGAAGATTCATGCATCCTCTGTAGATTATGTATGATTGCCTGTCCAATTGGTATTTTAGTTATAGATGATGCGAAAAAATCAGTTCAAAAATGCACATTATGCATGGACTCTGACTGTTTACTTCCAGCTTGTGTAGATGCTTGTAAAGATAATGTCCTTAAGATATTTTCAATTGAAGATCTGGAAGATCTACGAAATGATGTAGATTTTACTGAGGTCTTAGAAGAAGCAATGAAATCATATAAAACTAAAATTTAATTTAATTTTTTATTTTTATCCTATACCTTAAATTTTATTCTTAATAATTTTTTATTTTCATCTCAGGTGGAAGCTGTTTATCAGAATTTCAATGTATTTATATGATTCATTCATGTCTTTGGGGTTTCCTGAAAACCAAAAGTAAAATAAATCACCATACTTTTTAAATACAAAAACTAGAGTCCTCTGAGATAGGGTGAGGTTATCTCCTATCACTCTAAATCCATTTGAATTAGCAATGGAAACTTCGGATTTGGAAATTTTATCCGCATCTTGGTCTTCAAAAACATCGGCAATTACATCTGCAAAATCCTCTGCAGTAATGTCATCTACATTTTTTTTCCGATTTATTGAAAATTTAAAACTTTTACTCGGCCAATAACCTATTATGAGTTTCTCATATTTGTATATGTTTTCTACATCCCAAAATAGTGGAAAATCAAAACAAAATTCTTCATTTTCAAAATGATCCAGTTCGGGCGTTAATTCAATTAAATTTAAAGCTTCTTGAGCCCTTTTTCTCACGAATATATACTTTTCATCCAGGGCACTTTCCAAGTATTTTATTGCTTTTTTATCCCCTATTCTCCCTAGTGCTTCAGCTGCCTTTCCTCTAACATAACGATTTTCGTCACGTTTCTTGTGACCACTTAATACTTCTGAAAGGGGCATAACTGCTTTGCGATCTCCTATTCTCCCTAATGCTTCTGCAGCTATTGCCCTAGTTTGCCAATCGAAGCTATTTAATTTATCTAGAAGGGGTTTTACGGCAGTTTTTTTCATTTTAACCAGAGCGCCAATGGCATGTCTCCTAACATCAATATCATTGTCATCTAATGCTTTTAAAATGAATTTAAGGGAGTCTTCATCCCCTATTTTTCCTAATGCAGTCACAGCATTTTTACGCACAGGCCAATCAACATCATTTAAAGCATCTATTAAAGGATATAATGCTTTATTATCCTCCAAATCACCTAAAGATCTTGCTGCATGTTTTCTAACATCACTATCTTTATCAGATAATGCTAAAATTAAAGAATCCACTGCAGTTCTATCTCCAATGTTTCCTAGTGCTTCTGCAGCTTTCCACCTTACTTCGCTGTCTGGATCTTCTAATGCTTCAATAAGAGGTAATGTTCCTTTTTTACTTCCTATTTTTCCTAATGCCTCAGCAGAATTGGCACGCACACTACTTAAAACGGAATATTTGGCTTGCCAGTCGTCATATTCTAATGACTTTATTAAAGCATCTACCGCACGTAAATCCCCAACATTTTTTAGAGCATGTGCGGATTCTTTCCGGATAATAAAATCCTCATTTTCTAAAGCTTTAATTAAACCTTCAACATCTTTTTTGGCTGCTAATTCGTCTACATCTGGTCTATATTCGTTATAAATTATATGATCCCCCCTAAACATAGTGGATCATGAAAATTTTTTCTGGATAAATGGGATATCAACTATTTCTTAATCAAAATTTACTTTTCATGATTATTATGAATTTTATCTTATAAAAAATTAAATAAGTTGATTAGAAATTTGAATTGCTTTATCGTCTCCATAAATATAAGTCAGGTCAAATATTAATGTGAGATATGATTTCAATGGAGTTGTATCCATTCTGATATTTTGAGAGTTAATAAATCGCATGGTTTTATTGACAGATTCATTATCTTTTACTGTGTAATATACTAAAGCAGCATCGGCATAATAATTTACACCATAAATAACGGGATCTCCATCGGATACAAATGAACCATCACTATTTTGATTATTTTTTAACCACTGAGCACCTTTTTTAATAGAATCTTTTACATTAGGATCAGAAGTTAAATTATAGTAAAGACTCAATCCCTTAAGAACTTCTATATTTTGATAAGCATGATCACTCCAGGAACCATCGCTTTTTTGCTGCATTATAATATTTGATACAATTCTTTTTTTGTTAGTATCATTCATACCACTTATTTGAGCATCTGTCTTGAGGGAGATATAATCTGGTTGATTTTCAATATTATTTCTTTCTGAGTCAGAAATATTTATGAAGTCTGTTCCAGTTTGGTTTTTAATGAAATCAGAACCTCTATTTAAAATGTGGGTTTTATTAATATTATTAGTTTCTAAATTCATTAAAGGATAAATTGTTTCCATGGTAGTCAATGTATAATCTTCTGGGGGAATACTTGATGGGAAAGAACCATTATTTCGTTGTTTATAATTCAACCAATTAATAATATATTCTGAACGATCATTTAATCCCATATTATTCGTTTTTTGATATAGTTGGTTGTATAATAATGCAATTTGAGCATTTAAATTATAATTGCCTTTATAATCCCCTCCAAATTCAAAATCAAGTTCTTTGTCTTTTTGATACTTTCCCCCTATTTCGGAGTAAGAATACCCATTCCAAAACTCTTCTATAAATCCAATAGTTCTTGCATACTCTGAATTGGAGGTTATATTTAATTGGTTTGTGGGAGGTTTTAATTCGGGGTCTGGGATAAACTGATAAATGGAAGTATCTCCCGAATCAAATGAATTTTTAAAATGAGTATCATAAGGCATATAACTGGCCAATCCATATCTAATAGAAGCCATATCATACATCTCTTTTGTTATGTAAATATAAGACACATTATAATTTTTTAACATGTAATATGCTTCACTTTTATCTGATGAACTAAAAATAATATCAACATCAGCTACTGTTGCGGCGGTCTCTTTTAATGTGGGAGATTGGCCCATAAATCCTTCATAAACAGTTTTCCATAGAGCAACATCTTTACGTTGAGTATTTCCTATGAGTAAATATGCATTATCTCTTAATGTTAGAAAAGTAGCATTGGCTGGTGTATTTTCATTTATCCATTCAAATGATTCAGTTTCACCAGGACTCGCCTGTACAACAGATGAATAAGCAATATATGCTCCTTGGGCCACTGGTGTCAATAGAAGTATCAAGATTACCAATGTTCGGCAGTATTTGCCAATATTTTTTCCAAATAACTTATAATTATTCCAAATGGAAAGCTCATATATTTTGGGTAATATTGCTGTATAAAGTACATATCCTCCAATTAAAGCAAGGGGGATGGCAGAATAGGGATCTCTAAATCTGAATGAATTAGACCCAAGTAATAAAAATATTATTGCCCATAGTGCCAGGAAACGATATACTGTATTTTTTGATTTTATAAATATGAATATTCCATAAAGTCCGGCTATGATCTGGATAATCCCTACCCATTTGGGAAAACCAAGTATTGTAACGGGAATATCCTGAAATCTTGCGGCGATTGATATAAATTCGAAAAATCCTGCAATTATTATTAAAAAGATTAAAGATATGGTAACTGGTTTTTTCCCCCAGGATGGGAGAAGAAATGTAACTAGCAGTATGGCCAGAGTTATGCCTAAAAATACCCAGCCTCTATGAGTAAATAGATAAACAATCCATATTAATAACGCTAATATTAAATATTTATAATTACCTTTAAATATTTTCAAAAAACCCTTCATGGATAAATTTTCTAAATTCTCATAACCAGGGATTGATTTAATGTATTTTATAATAAAGTAGAGGATACATGTAAAAAGAAACAGTCCTAGAGATTCCGGAATAAATACTGCGGTACGGGTTACAAATGATGGGACAAATGCGAAGAGTAATGTTGATAATAGGGCTATTTTTGTCTCATCATATATCTCTTGAGATATCTTATAAAAGACTAAGATTGACCCCACACCTAATAATGCCGGGAGTACAAAGAATACCCATGGTGTATGGAATAATTGGTACAATAATGTGCCTAGTATGTGATATAGTGGAGGGTATCCATAAGAACTCAAACCCATCCATGATAATGGATCATTAGAAATAATACCAAATCCCTGATCCACTATTCTCATCACAATATCATGATGAAGATAGGCATCATTACCTGCAAAATTGAATCCTCTGCTCGGTATTAATCTAACTAAAAATGAGAATAATATAATCAATATCAAAAAAAATTTATTCTGGTGTTTTGTTATAAATTCTGAAAGGGATAATTTATTCATAAATTCACCGTTTAATATAACGTTTTTAATAAGTAGGGTTAGATGAATAGTTAATAAGATTAAATTGCAATTTTGATATTATTCTCTTTAACTTAATTAAAGAATTGGTCGTCCATTCACTTTTTTGGAGCATGAGCTTAATAAATTACAATATTTATAAAATGCTCCTTAATAGTTTTAAGAGTTGAGGATAACCTTTGACCATTTTTAATAGTGAAAATGTGGAAACTGAATCTAAGTTTTGATCTTGAATCGCTTTAAGTAAATTGTTGAGGTCTTCATCGGTTAATTTATCAAAAATCTTGCGGTACTTTAATGATTTTTCCAGGCCGCTTCCTACATTTTTTTTCCAGGAATTTTCATATTTTTTCAAGAATTTACTGGAAGTATCCTCTTTTTTTATAGCTTCAGCGGAAATTTCACCAGCAATTTTACCACACTTAGCTGAAATATGAATTCCTCCTCCAGTTAATGGATCAACTTGTCCTGCAGCATCACCCACTACTAATAATCCGTCGGTGTAAGTTTTTTTAACCGGACCACCAACAGGTACTGCACCAACATTAAATTCTACTGGTGTGGCATTTAATTGTGATATAAATTTTTGAAGATAATAATGAGCATTTCCTGGTGAATTCCTAACACCAATCCCTACATTGGCTCTGTTGCCACCTTTAGGAAAAATCCAGATATAACCTCCTGGAGATATATTGCTCCCAAAATGAAATTCCATGAGGTTTGTGTCCACATCTAAGCCAACCATTTCATACTGGGCACAGGAACAAAGATCTTCTATTTTAAAATGGGTATCCAGCCCCGCTTTTTTAGCAGTTTGGGATTCAACACCATCTGCCGCAATTACTATCTTTGACCGTATTTCTATAAGTTCCCCATTATGTCTAACAACTACTCCTTTAACAGTCCCATTTTCTATTATTAGGTCTTTTAATGTTGTTTTAAGCATTATGTCTGTTCCAGCATCCGCTGATTTTATTGCAAGATCTTTATCAAAAAGTTTTCGTTCTAATATATAACCATACAATCCTTTATTTTTTGCAGATATGGAATTACCATCAGGGGTGTTAATTTTAGCACCTTCAACACGGGTGCAAATATTGTGGGATAATGGATCCATTTCCATATGCTTAAAAAATGAATCACTCACACCCCCTGCACACTGAACAGGGGTCCCAATTTCTTGATGTTTTTCTATCATTAAAACATCAGCCCCATTTTTTGAGGCAAATAATGAGCTTATTGATCCTGAAACCCGCCCTCCAACTACGATTATGTCATAGTTCATTATATCTCCTCAATAGCTCCTAATGGGCATACTTCAATACAATTACCGCATTGCTTGCACCCTTCTTTTAGTATGATCTTCCACTCATCGTGTTCTAATATATTTAACGGGCATACACTTACACAAGCTCCACAGTAACCGCACCTATTTTCCAAAAATTTCAATAAATCACCTTTGATGGACTTTCCTTGATTAAATAATAATGTGGATTGTAGATTAATCATTATTTTAATTAATATTATAATTTAAATTATTTAATACTTTATTCAAGTGGCTGTTAAACATGATTATGGACAGATTTAATTGATTCAAAATTATATGGTCAACTTCTGTTCTTGTGTAAATGACCATTAAAAACCATTTAAGCACATTATATTTTTTTAATTTAAAAAATATTCAATATTTACTTTTTAAGTGGAGATTAGTAAATTTCTGCTTGTATTGATTTATATAATGGTATTTTTAACAAATCTTGAGTATTAATTATGTTCTATTTAATAACCGTTAAGTTAATATATGATATTGTACAATTTACGATAGTATGCAGGGGTGCCCGAGCGGCCAAAGGGGGAGGACTTAAGATCCTCTGGCGTAGGCCTTCGAGGGTTCGAATCCCTTCCCCTGCATTTATATCTGTTATAATTTAATTTAAATGAAATTCATATATCTTTTTACTTAAAAAAGAATTTAAGTATTATTATACGATAGAAAATTATATAAATGAGTTTTTCTAAACCCATATAATACTCGAATTAATTATTTGCAATGATATTTCCTTATGGAAACGCCTTAGTGGCTCAGCCGGTAGAGCGATGCCTTGGTAAGGCATAGGTCGGGGGTTCGAATCCCCCCTAAGGCTTTTTATGGTTGTTTTTCTATTTTTCATGAGCAGTATTTATTAGCTAAGATTTTTTATAATCTCAAAATCTCCGGCTGAATATTGTTAATAAAAAATTAGAACAACCAATGAGTAAGTGGGTTTATTATTATAGGTGATTTTTAATGGAGAAAAAAATAGCTCAAATATCTGATATTCATTTCGGCGAAAAAAATTTTTCATCGCAGTTAAAAGACAATCTTCTAAATCAACTTGCAGAAGAAAATCCAGACTTAATTATTGTGTCGGGAGATTTAACTACAGAAGGTTATGCTCATGAATACGAACAGGCCAGTGAATTTGTGGAAGATTTAAGAGCTATTACTAATACTTACATTATACCTGGAAACCATGATGCTCGTAATGTTGGTTTAATCCATTTCGAAAAGGAAATCGGGCGCCGTAAATTTGTTCATATTGACAAAACTGGGGGTTTTGCTATTGTGGGAATGGATTCTTCTGAACCGGATATTAATGACGGTCAGATAGGAACTGATCAGTTGGATTGGCTGCGCAATCAAATGGAAAAATTACCTGATGATCTGTGCAAAATAGTCACCTTCCACCATCACCTACTCCCTATACCTCAAACTGGGCGTGAAAGAAATATATTGCTTGATTCAGGAGATTTAATGAAATTATTTGTTGAATGTGGTGTGGATTTCGTTCTTAATGGCCATAAACACGTTCCTAATGTATGGATGATGGAGAAGATGGTTACTCTTAATTCTGGAACAGCAACAACACGTAAACTAAGGGGTACTACTTTCCCTTCACACAACCAGTTATTAATAAGGGATGAAGACATTATGGTTAACCTTATAAACACAGAAACTGGTGATAAAAAAGAAATGGCTAACTATTCAGTTAAAGTGGAAGAGGAAGAGTATGTTATTTGTTCTTACAAACACTTAATGCATAGTAAGTGACATTATTTTTTTTATTGATTTCTATATTTTTCATTTCCATTTTTTTCAGTATGGATAAACTTTTATTTTATTATTCCAAAATAAGTATAATAGTTCTCGAATAGAGAAAATTAATATGCAATATAAGAATTATAAATTAATTGTTAAAAAGATTAAAAACATGTTTAATGCATAGTTAAGTAGTTTATTAGTGATTTAAATGTCAAAGTCATTTGATATATTGATGGCTGGAGTTATATCCGGCATAGTTGCATTCACCACCACTCAACTGGGAATAGGTGGGACAGTAATAGGTGCTGTTTTAGGGTCAATGTTATATCAGCTTATGTCTCATTATATTAAAGAACCATTAGGTAGGGTAAGAACCCAGAAAGTCGAAACCCGGTTAGTTTATGTTTTTCCGCTTCTAATTATTTTAGGCATAGAACTAATTTATATTTTAATGCCCTTGCATTATAAGTGGGTACAGATATTTTATTTGTTAGAGGGAGCTACTGGTTGGAATCTATTTAGATTTATTGGAATCGGTTTAATATTGATGGGTGTTCTCCCTATCATACAGTCTGAAAACATAAAACGGACTTATGGGTATATATTATCATCTGTCGGTATTGTGGTCCTTTTAAGAGGATTACTGGATATCAATTCACCTTTAGTAAAGCTTTATTCAAAATTATTCAGCCAGTTTGACTTTCTAATATCATTGATGGCTATTTTGGCTTTAAGCTTTGTTATTTTATCTCTGTTTGGAGAAGCTATTGCTATAATCCGAGAAAAGAAAAAAGAAGAACCTGAGAAAATTAATGGTGATAATTCAGATATTGAAAGAGAATCAGGGAATGATTAGGGATATTATGAATAAAAAAACTAAAAATACGACTCTTAAATCCATTCTGGATATCATACTTTACGAAAATCCAGCAACTCAAGATGAAATAGCAGATAAATTGGGAATAACCCGAAGATATGTTACTAAATTATTACAACCTATGGTAAAAAAAGGTGTGGTTAGAAGAGCATATATTGTGGATCTTCAAAAATTTGATGAATTTTCTGAAATGTTCGAAGAAGAGAGAACTTCCAGAGAATATGCAGGGAGTTTTTTTATTAAAGAAATGTTAAAAGACATGGCTGAACATGTTTGCCAACAATTAGAAATGTCATTTAATTCATTATCTGAAAATAGTGAAGAAATGGCCAATGAAGCCCTTAAAATGGATTACACTACAAATAAAATGCATGAAAAAGTCAGATCTTCTGTTGATACTGCAATAGCTATTAATCCTTACTCTGAATTTAGTAAAACTATGGTTTTCAGTGAAATAGCTTATGATCTGGAACGTATAGGGGATCATTCGGGGATCATAGCCAATTTTATCATAAAAGAATCATATGAGATTGATGCTGAAATGATGAAATATTTGGAAAGCATGTACCAGACCTCTCGTAAGATGGTAAAATGGTCCATGGAAGCATTTATCACGGAAAAACTGGAATTGAAAAATGAAGTCATGGATTATGAAGAAAAAATTCACCAAATCCAAAAGAAAGCTCTTAACTGCATCGCTACTCAAATGGCAGAAACCACTTTTGAAGATGTTGACCGCTCAACTTACTATATTTCACTGTCACGTGTGGTTAAAGCATTTGAGAGAGTCGGTGATATTTCTATGGAGATAGTTGATACTGCCGCGGAGTATTATCGCAATATTCCTAGAACGACTACTCCTGAACGTTTTAGAAGAGAACAATCTCCCTAATTTATTAAAAAAAATCATGGAAAATGAATTATTTTTTCTCTTTTTTCATATATTCTTGAATCTTCTTCTCTTCCCAGTCCTTTCCTAATAATCTGTTTTCAGATAGAACTCCTGCGCCATGCCATAGTAATCCGATTCCCCAGAATGCAGTAACCCAATAAAACCACCAGGCGCCAGGGGAGGATATTATATTTATAATAAATAAGGTTACATTTACCATTATATAAATAAATAGATGGTTATAAAACCCTTTCAATTCTTTTACCTTTCTTTTAGCACTTTCATATTCCGGATCCATGAAACTACCTCTGACTTATTTATATTAATATTCTGTGCATAATGGTATTATATATTTTATAAAAAATTGATTTGGGGTGAAGTTGGATATTATATTCTTATAAAAAAAAATTAAATGTGGAATTTTTAGTTATAATAATTATAAATAAAAATTTTAAAAAATGAGTTCCATTTAGGGAACTATTACTGAGATTATATATCTTTGACTTAGAGTTTTTCCTCTTCCCCATCGTAATATATTTCATCATTGTGGAAGATTTTTCTAAATGGTGGGTCCCGGCTAATTTCTTCATGAACGTGGGCCATAAGTCCCGGAAGGCGTCCTATCATGAATATGCCACTTCCAAGTCTCCAATCAAATCCTAAATCAGATAATATTCCTGCGTTGGCACCATCAATGTTCATACGTATGTCTTTGGATTCAAATAAAATGTTTTCAATCTCCAGTGCCAGCTCGCAGTGGCGCCCAAAACATTTATTTTTCTGAGCCAATTCCATTAATCGAGGTGCTCGGGGATCTTCTGTATGATAACGATGCCCAAATCCAGGAATCTTTTTTTGATTTTTCATTGATTCTGCTACCATTATCTGGGCGATTTTGTCGATATCCAGATCTGAACGGGTCCTTTGAATTCCCTCTTGAAGCATTTCCATAGAAAATTCTATGGCTCCTGCGTGGTTTTTTCCAAAAGCTAAAAGTCCTCCAGTTATGCATGTATTTAGGGGAGATCCAGCTGATGCAATGAGTCGTGCAGCCTGGGTACTGGGAGGTGTAACGCCATGATCGCAAAATGAGATTAAAACTGATTCTAACATTTTTGCCTCATTTTTAGATGGTAATTCTCCTTTAACTAAAAGATAAACCATTTCTGCAAAAGAGATATTCCCTATTAGCTTTTCCTGCAAATAGCCTCTTGTGAGTATTCGATTTGGTTCAACCTTGGTTATTGCAGTTCTCCACTTTAAGTTATTAGGCTTAAAAATATCTTTGAGCACATTTTCACTAATCATAATGTCTTTTCATATTACATGGCCAATATTTAAACTTATTGCTTTTTAGGTAGTAATGTTCCTATTAGGAGAAATATTGGTCTTTTTTTACTTGCTTTTAACACCTTAATCAATATTTGTTCACTAAAAGTGTATATTAGTACACTAAATAGCAACATTTAAATACTCTTAAGATAAGGTATAGGGTGAGGTGATAAAATGGACACCAAAATCATCATAGGAATAATCGTTGCTATAATAATCATAGTCGGCGCCGTATTGGCGCTTGGTGGCGGAAGTCAATCATCCACTATCGAAATAGTTGGATCAACTTCTGTGCAACCTGTTGCTGAAAAACTCGCAGAAAAGTATATGGAAGAACACCCTAATGTAAAGATTAATGTTCAGGGTGGAGGGTCCAGTGTAGGTATAACCAGTGTTCAACAGGGCACTGCCAATATTGGTACCAGTTCCAAAGAACTAAAAGATGAAGACAAAGCAGGCATAACCCAATATTTAATTGGAAAAGATGGAATTGTCATTGCAGTAAACACTGCAAATGGTGTAAGTGATTTAACTGCTGACCAGGTAAAAGGCATATTTAGTGGTAACATCACCAACTGGAAAGAAGTCGGTGGATCAGATGCTAAAATAAATGTCATTACTCGGGAAGATGGTTCAGGTACTAGAGATGCATTCCAAGAAATTGTAATGGGCAAAGAAACTGAAATATTAAAAACTGCAATAGTACAAAGTTCTACTGAAGCTGTTAAACAATCTGTTAAACAAGATCCAAATGCTATAGGTTTCATATCTTTAGCTAACCTTGATGACAGTGTTAAAGCACTAAAGATTGGCGGTGTTGAACCTTCAGAATCTACAGTGGCTGATGGAACCTATGAAGTCCAAAGACCATTTTTATTCTTGACTAAAGGTGACGCTACTGGCCAAGTAAAGGAATTCATTGATTGGGTATTAGGGCCGGAAGGTCAAGCTATAATCAAAGAAGAAAAAGTAGTGCCTGCCAACGCAAGCTAGTTAATGTGGATTAAAAACCACATTAATGATTTTTTTTATTAATGTCCTTAATTTTTTTAAAAGGATTTAATAAAATTAAAATACAAATAAGCTTTTTAAAATGCTTTTAAAATTCATTAAAGTTCGTCTCGAGTTTTTTCTATCACTATTGCACGGAACTATTTAAATAGATGAATAAGCAATTATTCACAATAGGTGATGGCATGGACTCGAAAATTAAGTTAGGTATAATTATCATATTAATAATCATTGGAGCTTACATGCTCTTTAAACCAGGAGTTCAATATGACCGTATTGAAATTGCTGGCTCGACATCAGTACAATCAGTGGCAGAAAAGCTTGCAGAAAAGTATATGGAAGAACATCCTAATGTAAAAATTAATGTTCAGGGGGGTGGATCTGGAATGGGTATCCGAACCACAGAACAGGGAATAGTTGACATTGGAACAAGTTCAAAATCACTTAAATCTGATGAAAAGGGTAATCTGCAGGAATTTATAATTGGCCGTGATGGAATTGTAATTGCAGTAAATACTCAAAATAAAGTTAATGATCTCACTGTAGATCAACTAAGAGATATTTTCAGTGGTAAAATTACTAATTGGAATCAGGTAGGTGGTGCAGACGCTACTATTCATGTAGTTGTAAGAGAATCAGGGTCTGGCACATTAAGTTCTTTCCAATCACTGGTAATGAATAAAACTGAAATCCGGCCTGATGCTATTGTACAAGGTTCGACTGAAGCAGTTAAACAGGCTGTTAAACAAGATCCGTATGCCGTTGGTTTTGTATCATTATCTCATATGAGTTCTGATGTTAAAGGCATTGAAGTAAATGGAATAAATGCATCTGAGACAACCATTGCTGATGGTTCATATCCATTACAGGTTCCTTTTGAATTTTTAACTAAAGGAGAGCCTACCGGTGTAACCAAAGAATTTATTGATTGGGTCTTTTCAGAAGAAGGACAATCTATCGTTAGAAATGAAAAAATAGTTCCAGCTATAGCTAATGTTTCAGATGACACTTAGATCGGTTGGATTATTCATAAATTTATTAAATTCATCTAAATATTCAAGAATTAATCTACTATAATTATTCGAGGTGCTTTATGAATAAAAATAAAATGGGAGAATATTTAATAGAAAAGGGCCTGTTCATAACGGCAATATTTTCTATAATTGCAATTCTAATAATCATAGCCTTTGTATTCAGAGAAGGATTCCCTATATTTCAGGAATACGGATTCTTACAGTTCATATTTGGAATGGAATGGGCTCCATCTAAGGATCAGTACGGGGTTTTCACCATGATTATAGGCTCCATTGCCCTAACCGCGTTGGCGTTGGTTATGGCTGTGCCTTTGTCATTATTATGTGCTATATTCATGGCTGAAATCGCACCTAAAAATATGAGGCGGATATTAAAGCCAGTTATTGAAACTTTAGCGGGCATTCCTTCAGTAGTATATGGGTTTTTCGGGTTAATTGTGTTGGTACCTGTAATAAGGGTTCAATTTGGGGGTACTGGTTTTAGTATGTTTACAGCATCCATAATATTAACTATAATGATATTACCTACAATTATCAGTGTGTCAGAGGATGCTTTACGTTCTGTACCTCATGAATATAAAGAAGCATCCCTTGCTTTAGGAGCTACCCAATGGCAGACCATAAAAAATGTTATATTTCCTGCGGCTATTCCTGGAATTATAACTGCTATTATTTTGGGGATGGGTCGTGCTGTGGGAGAAACATTAGCTGTAATTATGGTAGCCGGTAATGTAACTCAAATACCTCATTCTATATTGGACCCAGTGAGGGCTTTAACTTCAAATATAGCTTTGGAGATGGGTTATGCAACAGGACTCCATTATAATGCCTTGTTTGGAACTGCAGTAGTCTTGTTTATTATGATAATGGTGCTGTTAATTATTGCCAACTACTTCCACTATAAGAAAAAAGTGGTTATTGGAGGAGGTTATTTATGAACTTCCTCAAAAAACAATCTGATGAAAATTACAGATGTGAGGGAATAGTCCATGCCTTTTAGGGTAATTTCTCCAAAAAATGCTCAAAAGATTATGAAAGGGGTTTTCTGGGCATCTGGGATACTAACCATAATAATCTTGATTATTATCATTGGTTATATTTTGATTAAAGGATTGCCTGTAATTAACCTGGAATTTTTAATAGGTAAACCTATTGACTCGGGTAAAGCTGGTGGAATAGCTCCTATGATTGTTTCCAGTATTTACGTTACTCTCATCGCAGGTATTGTAGCTGCACCTCTGGGTGTGGGGGCCGCAGTATATCTGGCAGAATATGCTGGTGAAAATAATATAGTGAAACTCATTCGATTTGGGGCAGAAACTCTGGCTTCCATCCCTTCTATTGTATTCGGGCTATTTGGATTATCATTCTTCGTTATATTTTTGGGAATGGGCTGGTCCCTGTTTTCAGGAGGATTAGTACTGGCACTTATGGCTTTGCCCACTATTTTCCAGGTGGCAGAAGTGTCAATTGAAGCAGTGCCTAAATCTTATCGTGAAGGAAGTTTGGCATTAGGGGCCACTAAGTGGGAAACAATCTATCGGGTAGTTTTACCTGCAGCGATTCCGGGAATCACAACTGGAGTCATATTGGGGATGGCAAGAGCCATATCTGAAGCAGCAGCTATAATGTTTGTAGTCGGGTCTGCCCTGGCAATGCCTATTTCTATATTTGATCCTGGACGGCCTTTACCATTGCATCTCTATGTCCTGGCTACAGAAGGGATTTCTATGGATAATGCATTTGGTACAGCAGCCGTACTGGTTATTTTAGTGCTTGTAATTACAGTAGTCACCAATACTCTGGTAGAACGCTACCAGAAAAAGATGATGGGGCGATAATAATGAATAGAATAGAAGCTGAAGATTTAAATGTTCACTTTGACGATGCACATATCTTAAAAGACATAAACATTAAAATTCCAAAAAACACAGTAACAGCCCTCATAGGCCCGTCTGGGTGCGGAAAATCCACATTTATCCGAACTTTAAATAGAATGAATGATGTAATTCCTGGATTTAAACACGAGGGTGTTGTTTATTTAGATGGTGAAGATATTTATGATCCTAAAGTGGATGTGGTGGATTTAAGAAAAAAAGTGGGAATGGTATTTCAAAAACCCAATCCTTTCCCTAAGTCCATCTTCGATAATGTAGCATATGGTATGAGAGTTCATGGAATAGCGGATAAAGAAATTATTCGAGAAAGAGTGGAAGAAAGTTTAAAAGCATCTGCCCTATGGGAAGAAGTGAAAGAAAAGTTAGATAAATCTGCAATGGGTCTTTCTGGTGGACAACAACAAAGATTATGTATAGCAAGAACTATTGCTATTCAACCAGAAGTAATACTTATGGATGAGCCATGTTCTGCATTGGATCCTATTTCCACAACCAAAATAGAAGATTTAATACACAAACTTAAGGATGATTTCACAATAATCATCGTAACTCACAACATGCAACAAGCTACCCGGGTTTCCAAAAGAACTTCTTTCTTTTTGCACGGGGAAATTGTGGAAAGTGGCCTCACTGAAAAACTGTTCTTAGAACCAGAAGATAAAAGAACTGAAGATTATATTACTGGTAGATTTGGGTGAAGTAATTGATTGGAGTTATTCTTGAAAATAAACTATCTGCATTAAGCCAAGAAGTTCTGGGATATAGTGAACAGACCGCTGATAGAATAAATGACTCAGTAAACAGTTTTTTAGATGGAGATCTTGGAAAAGCAAGGAATATTATAGAATTAACAGCTACTGTAAATGAAAAAAGTCATAAAATAGAACATGAATGTCTTAAAATTTTAGGACTCCACCAACCTGTAGCTAAGGATCTGCGTATGGGTGCAGCAGTGCTTAGAACATCTATTGAATTAGAGCGAATAAACATTCTAGCAGCTTATATTGCTAGATATGCAATAGATGCTAATCAAAATTCTCGTAACCCTTATAAACCACCCCATTTAAATTTCATGTCCCAATCGGTTCAGGGAATGCTTAAAGATGCTATGGGAGCGTTAATAAGTCAGGATATTCAACTCCTCAAAAGGTCCACAAAAAACTATGTCACTATCCAAGATTTTTATAACCAGATGTTTGCCCAGTATGATGATGATTCATTAGCCAGTTCATCCACTTATCTGATGTTAGTGGGCCGAAATCTGTTGAGTATGGGGCACCATGTAATGGGGATGGCGGACAGAATAGCTTACATGATTGTAGGAAAAAGAGTAATGCACCATAAAGTGTTTTATAATGTTTTAATGCGATAAATAATGAGGAATAAAATGTGGCTCCCCACTGATAATCCAAAAACTATGGACTACAGTAACTTAAAAAGATCTCATCTTCCAGAATTTGGATATTTGAGGGTTTTAAATCTAGATAATGAAGGAATAATTTTCATTAAAGGTGATTTGATTGTAGGGTCCTGGTGTATGGATGTGGATTCGTTGGAAGAATTTTATGAAAATAATGCCATGAAATTAATTAAAATAGTATCTAAATCGAATTTAGAAGTTTATAAAACAGATGAAAGTTTGTTTGATACTTTGATGGAATTAAATGAAGAATGTAAGCTTTCACTACCTATTGAAATTGATTTAATACTAAATGAAAATGTTTCTGATTTTTCGTCGAGAGAATCATTACTTTCAAAATATCGAATTAGGGTACCATCAGAGGATGATGTAGAAAGTTTATTAGTTGGCTATAAAGATTAGGGAGGGTTATTATGGAAAAAAGATACCCGCGGATATTGTTCCGAAAAAGACTCAAGGATTTAAGAAAAGAAGTGGAAGATGTTGGCCAAAGAACCATTCAAGCCCATAAAAATGCAGTTACTACATTTATGGACTATGATGAAAAACTGGCAGAAGAAATTATAAAAGACAGTAAAGAAATTGATGAGTTGGTTTTCAACTTAGAAAGAAAATGTATAAGCATTATTGCTGCCGAACAACCTGTTGCTCGTGATTTAAGGTTTATTGAAGCATGTATAAAAGTAGGCAGTCATCTTAAGAGGATTGCGTATCTTTCAGCGAATATAGCAGAAGCTTCTCGAAATTTAAAAGACGAAGAAATACCTAAAAAACCAAAAGAAGATCTAAAACACATGGCTGATTTTGTTCAGATGATGCTCAGCAAAGGAATCTATGCATTTTTAGATCAAAACATGGACATGGCAAAAGAGCTAAGGCATGATGACGATAAAGTCGATGATCTTTTTGATCAGGCATTAGAACATATAACTGGTAGTATGTTTGATGATAAAGAAGCAATATACTATTTGATTAATCTGCTCTTTGTGGCTAGATTCTTGGAAAGGGTGGGGGACCGTGCAGTTAGTATTGGTGATCGAACTATTTTCATGATAACTTGCGAAAAACCATAATCGGGACGTTTTCCTGATTTTATTTAAATTTTCTTTTATTAGCTAAAATATATCTTTCTTTTTTAATGTAACTTTTCAAGATATTGAGGTTGATCCCGTGAATTATTATATCTTCGCCATGCTAACGGCTTTTTGTTTTGGACTTGCCCCCATATTTGGAAAATTAGGTTTAGAAAGCGTTAATCCGGTAATTGCACTATCTATTCGAAGTTTCATTATAAGTGGAATTATGCTATTCTGGTTAATATTAAACAAGGATGTTAGTCCGCTTATTGATGTCAGTATGACTGGATGGACTTTTATTGCATTGGAAGGTATCTTTGCTGCGCTTTTAGGTCAATTATTTTATTATTATGCTCTTAAATCTGGAGATGCGTCTGTTGTAGTCCCTTTAATAGCTATATTTCCATTATTCACGTTCATTGCAGCCGTTCTATTTTTAGGAGATAAATTTTCCCTAACAAAAATAGGTGGAATAATTTCGGTTGTTGTTGGGGTAATTTTATTAAGACTATAAAACCACTTTAGACATACACTTCAAGTGTAAAATATATTACTAAATGTGAACTGTAGGTGTGGTTTAATCCTTCATTTAATTAAAAATCAATTTCTAAAAATTAGTTTTATTAAAAAATTATAAAATAAATCACGGTTTTAAAATAGCAGTAGCATGACGATCTGCCCAGCATTGAATGCAAACACCTATGGGTAGGCCGGCAGTATGTGTATCTGCAGTTAATATTTTAACATCCAGTGCGGTGGTTTTACCACCTAATCCCATAGGACCTATGCCGGATTGGTTGATTTCAGCTAAGATTTTTTCTTCTAGTTGGGCAATAAGTTTGTCCTGATTTCTTTGGCCTAATTTGCCTAATAATGCCTTTTTAGCCATTTTCATTGCCATATCGGATGATCCACCCACACCTACTCCTACAACAACAGGGGGGCATGGTTTTCCTTGGGCCTTTATAACAGTTTCAACAACAAATTTTTTTATGCCGTCAATACCTTCACCAGGCAAAGCCATTTTCAATGCATTATTGTTTTCCGATCCAAAACCTTTTGGGAAAACTGTAAGTTCCAAATGGTTTTCTTCAATCAGTTCTATGTCTATTTGGGGTATTTCTTTTCCAATATTGGTCCCTGTGTTTTTTCTACTAATTGGATTTACCACATTTGGCCTAAGGGGTATTTCTTCAGTTGCTTTTTCTACCCCATTTTTTATCCCTTGGTAAAGATCCTCAACTTCCACAGGCCCCATTTTCACAAAAATTATGGGAAGTCCTGTATCCTGGCACATAGGAATCTCCATTTTTTCTGCCATATCAATATTATCCAGAATTGCCTTCAAATTTAAAAGGCCAAGCTCACTTTCTTCTTTTTCATAAGCTTCTTGAAGCGCAGATTTAACATCTGACGGCAAATTGATAACAGCTGTTTGGAATAATTGGCAAATGGTATCTTCTATCCTTTTTGTAGATATCATGGGAGAACCTCAATAAAGTAAAAATTCGTTTATTATATGATATAAATATGCAGTTTTTCCTGCCTTGTAGTCAAGTAAACTTTTAATATAGTTAGGATTAGTAATTTCTGATAAATAAGTTATTGTTTTGAATTGTTCTAAAGAATATAATTTTTTAGATAATCAATCAGATGTAATTGCAGAAATAATAAAGAAAATAAAAAAATAAATTATTGAACTGATTTGGGAATAACATTAATATTTCATAATATTTTTTAGTCTTTCCAGTTCTTTGGCTATTTTATCTTGTTTACCTGCAATTAACTCTTTAGAATCTGATTTTAGAGCTTCAGTTGGGCACGCTAAGACACAAAGTGGTTTTTCTAGGTTGAAACATAAATCACATTTTCCGGCGATACCTTTCTCATCCATGGTGATAGCACCAATGGGGCAGGCATCACGACATAGGCCACAACCAATGCATTTGTCTTTCAAGATGATAATTGCACCATCTATCTCTTCAATAGCATCTTCTGGACAGATATTTAAACAAGGAGCCCTTTCAGGAGCACAATGCATACAAAACACGGGAACTCCGCTTATAACCCTAATGGCATTTTGTGGGCAGTTTCTTTCGCACTTCATGCACTCATTACAGAGTTCTGGTTTTGAAACTAATTCTTTCATCCCATTCCTCCTATTTAAAAGCTCCTTTAGCTCGAGTTTTAGCAGTTAATAGGTGGATTACGTCGGAACCTTTTGGCTTCTTTCCAACTCCAGCCATCTTTGCTATGTGTTTGTTCTGTTTTTCCAGTTTTAACTTTTCAGTATCTACTAAAGTAAGGGCTCTTTTAGAACAAGCCTTAATACAGGAGGGCGTATCATAATCTGGGCATTGATGGCATTTTTGAGCTTTACGATCTTCCAGAACCACTGCACCAAATGGGCACACCATCATGCATAATCCGCATCCAATACACTTCTCTGATTGAACTTCTTTATCTTCAATAGCTTCTGTAGGGCAGATAGTCTTGCAGGGAGCATCTTCGCACTGTTGACAGATAATTGGATAATATGATCCTTCAATTTCTCGGATCATAATTCTGGATGCTCCATGGAGCTTTCCACATGCTTCCTCACAGTCTAAACAGCCATCACAAAGTTCTGGCTGAATTATTATTTTATCCAAGTTCTATCCCCCTTTATATTTTTAATTCCATACATACTTGGTTAACGTATTCCTGGATTTTGGATTTTTCTTCATCAACCAAATGTTTGAATCTTTTCTGAGCATTTAAGTATTCATGCACTGGTTTCCTTTGGATTGGCCTATAAGTTACTTTAAATTCACCATCAATAATTTCATATAGGATCCATGAACCAGTTTCCACGGCTAATCGACCTAATTCAATAGTTTTCGATGGATCGAAACCCCAACCGGTAGTACATGGTTGGCTGATATGTATATAGGCAGGTCCTTCAGTTTCTTCAGCTTTTTTGACTTTAGCCATAAAATCTTCAGGATAAGCAATAGATGCAGTGGCCACATAAGGTACTCCATGAGCGGCCATGATCATAGGAACATTTTTCTTTGGTTTATCTTCTCCAAAACTCTCTTTACCATGTGGTGAGGTGGTGGTAGAAGCACCATAAGGTGTTGCTCCACTTCTTTGAATTCCAGTGTTCATGTAAGCTTCGTTATCGTAACAAATATAGATAAGGTTGTGTCCCCTTTCCATAGCTCCAGATAATGCTTGCATCCCAATGTCTGCTGTACCTCCGTCGCCCCCAAAGGCGACTACATTAACATCATCTTTACCCTGGGTTTTTAGGGCTCTTTCTATCCCTGAAGCTACAGCTGCAGCGTTTTCAAAAGCTACATGTATCCATGGTATTTCCCAAGAAGTTTCAGGATAAGGGCTTGTTATAACATCTAAACAACCTGTTGCAGAAACTGCAATTGTGTTTTTTCCTAATACTTTAAGGGCTAATCTAACAGCTATGGTAGCACCACACCCGGCACAGCCTCTGTGTCCTGGTGCCAGTAATTCTTCTTCAGGTATTTTCATTTAGACCTCCTCCTCCTTTAGTCCGATCCAGGTAATGTCCCTGGTAGGATTTCTGGTCTTTTTAACAATGTCCTCGATATGGTCTGGAGTAATATCTCTTCCCCCTAGCCCCACAATGAATCCATAAGTTTCCACGTCAATATTTGCCTTAATATCTGTGTATAAAGCCCCACCAATTCCAAAGCTAATGTTTTTATCTAAAACAGCTACTTTGTTGGCGTTTTTAACAGCTTCAGCAATCATTTTCTTAGGGAATGGACGGTAAGTTCTCACTTTTAATAATCCTACTTTTTCACCTTGACTTCTAAGATCATCAATTACATCTCTGATAGTACTGCATATTGAACCCATAGCAACTAAGATAATTTCCGCGTCTTCGCAGTAATATTCATTCACAGACTGATATTCTCGTCCGAATATTTCCTCAAATTCGCTATTTATTTTGTCAATGACTTTTCCAGATTTTTCCATAGCCAATTCCATTTGATACCTTGCTTCCATGTAATAATTTGGATCTGTGAGTGTACCTATGGACATAGGTTTTTCAGGGTCTAAAAATGCGTGTTGCGCATCGTAATTTGGTAAAAAGTTTTTAACATCTTCTGCTGATGGTATGTCTACTGGATCTACTGTGTGAGTTAATATGAATCCATCCAAACAGACCATACTTGGTAGTAATACATCACTATTTTCAGAAATTTTATATGATCTAATGATTGAGTCCAAAGCCTCTTGACCATTTTCAACGTAAATTTGTATCCACCCTGCATCTCTTTGAGAGATAGAATCTTGATGATCATTCCAGATACTTAATGGGGCTGAAAGTGCTCGGTTAGCATTAGCCATCACAATGGGGAGCCTTAACCCTGCGGCTATAAACAAAATTTCGTGCATTAAAGCCAAACCCTGGGAAGAGGTTGCAGTAAAAGTACGCACTCCTGTTGCAGAAGCACCTACTGCTGCACTTATAGCACTGTGTTCAGATTCCACCATTATATATTCTGCATCAATATCTCCATCAGCAACGAATTGTGCTAAATATTCAGATATGCTTGTCTGAGGGGTAATTGGATAAACAGGAATTACATTCGGTTGGGCAAGTTTTGCGGCTTCGGCTACAGCCCTATTAGCGGTCATAACTTTAAGAACCATTTATTCCCTCTCCATTTTTATGGCTTTCACTGGGCATTCTTCGGCACATATGCCGCACCCTTTACAATAATCATAATCAATGTCGTGTTCTTTATTAATACAGCCCTCTGGACAGAATAGTATGCAGTTATCACAGTCTATACATTTGTCCTTGTCTAAAATGGGCTTGAAGGTTCTCCAACTCCCTGTCTTGTTTTTCCGAGTGCTTCCCGGTTCTTTGACAGCTCCTCCAATTTCCATGTAATCACCTGCGAAATTTAATATTGTATTAAATATAAATTTAAAATTGAATAATTTTATATTATTTGGTTATTTCTTTAATTAATTATTTAACGTGTTTATATGCTGCTTCAGCAGCATCAGCATTTTTTGATCCAATTTTACCAGGAAAAGTTTCCTTGATAATTTTTATAAGGGAATCGAGGGTCACTTGATTTGTTGCTCCTGCAAATGCTCCTAACATTACTGTATTCACAATTGGCAGCCCTAATTTTTCAAGTGCAATACCTGTAGCATCTATCACATGAGTTTCTGATCCTTCGTGTGATGGAACTTCCTTATTGGTGTTTAAAATTACCACGCCATCATTTTTTAGTCCTGAAAACACATCTACTACATCTAAAAGCCCATCATCTAAAACTACAACGTAGTCTGGGTTATAAACTTGATATCTTCGCCTGATTGGTTTGTCGTCTATTCGGGTAAATGCCATGACGGGGGCACCTCTTCTTTCTACGCCAAAAAATGGAAATGCTTGCACATATTTGCCATCTTCGAAAGCAGCCTTTGCTAAAATCTCTGCTGCTGTAACTGCGCCCTGTCCACCGCGTCCGTGAAATCGAATTTCGATCATTTTTTACCTCCATTCCTCATAGTTAATCATTATAAATTTTTAATATATATAGGTGATGGTCATCATTAATTAATAGAGGCATGATTATGAAAGTTCTTATAGTCACGGGAAAACTTGCAAATCCTCTTGTACAGAGTATTTCTAAAAAATCTAAGCAAAATGTAGAGATTCATGTAGTAAATAATCCCATAGCTGCGTTTTTAACTCCTCAAAAAATTAGTAAAGAACTTCAATCTAATTCAGAAATAGATTTGGGGTCTATTGACCTGATTATTATCCCGGGGTTGATACGCAAAGACGCCAGTTTCATTAAGGAGAAACTAGGTGTTAGTGCAGTCAAAGGCCCGACTGATGCTGCAGATTTGCAAATTGTCTTGGATATGCTTGATGATATAGAACTTTCACCTAAAACTTCTGCAGACAGATTAATCGAAGAAGAACAGCGAAAAAAAGCCCTGGAATTCATTGAAAACTTTGAAAAGAATGAAGAAAACAAATCAAAACTTCTTAAAAAACAGGATAATATTATGGTGGGTAATCTTCCTGTTGGGAAGGATTTTCCAATGAGGGTACTTGCAGAAATTGCAAATGCTCCTTTTTTAACTAAAGGAGACCTAATTAAAAGGACAGAATATTTTATCAAAAGCGGAGCAGACATGGTAGATATTGGGATGGTCGCGGGTGAAGATTTATCTCATAAAATCCCTGAAATGGTGGAAACACTCAAAAACAAATTTAAAAACACCCCTATAAGTATCGACACTTTAAATCCTGTTGAAATAGAAAGTGCTGTTGAATCCGGGGTGGATATGGTACTGAGTTTGGACCATGGTAACTGCGACTCAGTTCTTCCTTTAATTGAAGAAAAACAGATTCCTGCTGTTATATTACCTACTAACTTTCAAGAAGCGTGGGTTCCTGAAACAGTGGATGGTAGGGTAAAATCACTTGAGGAACTTCGTAAAAAATGTAGAAAAATTGATGTTATTGCTGATCCCATATTGGACCCAATTAATAGTAGCAGCATAGTAGATTCCCTAAGGGCATGCCAAGATTTCCACCAAAAAAATCCAGAACCCCTATTTTTTGGAATTGGGAACGTTACTGAACTTTTAGATACTGATTCTGTTGGAGTTAATTCTCTCTTATCGGGTATTGCTATGGAATTAGAAGCCAGCATTCTGTTTACTCCTGAAGAAAGTGGTAAAACATTAAGAAGTGTCTATGAATTAGCGGTCTCTTCTAAAATGATGTTTTTAGCCAGAAATAGAGGTTCAGTTCCTAAAGACTTGGGTATAAACTTAGTTGTTTTTAAGGATAAGAGAAAACTCGAAAAGATGGAAATTGAATTAGATGTCCCTATTGTTAAAGCCACGGGAGATCAAAAATTTGTACAGGATAGAGCTGGAAGTTTCAAGATAATGGTGGATGACAATCAAATAAAAGTAGTTCATTATAAAAAAATGGAACCGACTATGGTCATAGTAGGTCAAACAGCCAAAAAAATTTATGGCGAACTACTCAAGTTAAATTTAATTAGCAGATTGGAGCACGCGACATATATGGGTGCTGAATTACAAAAGGCAGAAATTGCTTTAATCACCAATAAAAATTACACTCAAGACTTTGAATTATTTAAAAAGCCATTTGAAATAGAAAAAGAATTTTAATGCCTTAAAAGGATAGTTTGGAGAAAATTATAATGAATTGTACAAAATGTGGAGCCCCGGAGGTAATCATAATAAAGAAACACTCTGGACAAAAACTCTGTCAGGACTGCTTTGTGCAGGGTATTGAAAGAAAAGTCTTAAAGGATATTCGCAAGTACAAACTCATCGAAAAAGGAGATAAAGTATTAGTTGCTCTATCTGGGGGTAAAGATAGTGTAATGCTGCTTGATATACTAAATTCCCTTTATGAGAGGGGAATTATTAATATGGTTGCAGTCACTATTGATGAGGGAATTAAAGGATACCGCGAAGACGGAGTTAAAATTGCCAAAAACCATGCTAAGAGTTTGGGTATAGAACACAGGATAGTTACCTTTGATGAATATTTTGATTTGACTCTGGATAAAATAATGGACGGATCTTCTCAAAGAAAAGCATGCACATACTGTGGGGTTTTCCGGCGATGGATTTTGAATAAAGTCGCACTTGAAATGGGGGCCACAAAAATAGCCACGGGACACAATCTGGATGATGAAACACAGGCCATTTTAATGAATTATTTGGAGGGCAATATCGAAAACTTGGCTAAAATCGGCCCAAAAACCCGTTCAAAAAGTGATAAATTCACCGTAAAAATTAAACCACTTCGAGAAATTCCTGAAAAAGAAATTGGATTGTATGTGGTAGCTAAAAACCTTGAAGTTCATTTTGCGGGGTGCCCTTATTCTGAAGAATCGTTTAGGGGAGAAGTTGGTCAGATTTTAAAGAATCTTTCCCGAAAACATCCCACTATAATGTATTCTACATTGAGGGGATTTGATAAAATTAGGCCGGTAATCAAAAAAGAATTCCAAAAAGAGTTTGGTGTCGGTGAATGTACTAACTGTGGAGAACCAGCAGCTAATGAATTATGTAGGGCTTGTATTTTTCTCAGGGA
Source organism: Methanobacterium alcaliphilum (assembly GCF_023227715.1). Taxonomy (NCBI): domain Archaea; kingdom Methanobacteriati; phylum Methanobacteriota; class Methanobacteria; order Methanobacteriales; family Methanobacteriaceae; genus Methanobacterium; species Methanobacterium alcaliphilum. Next base: position 14,058 of record NZ_JALKIF010000012.1, on the reverse strand, counting down.
ATTAGAAAAATAATTATTTATTTAAGAGGAATATTTATGGAATTTACTTTAATAATTGGAGACGAAAAAGAATCTAAAGATAGTAAGGATGGAATTACTATTAAAAATATCCTGGAGGATATGGATTTTCCAACTGAAACCGTAGTTGTGAAAAAAAATGGACAAATTGTGATAGAAGAAGAGAAAATCCATGAAGGCGATGTTATTGAGATAATTAAGGTAATATATGGTGGTTAATAGATATAATATTGTTTTTATCTGATTAATAAATTATATGGGGTTTTTTGGAGAATTAAAATGAAAGTCTACTACGAATGTGCGCCTTGTTTTTTACGCCAGGCTAAGGAAGCTCTGGATTTGGCTACTGATGATCTGGATTTGAAAATAAAAATCATGGAAGAGATTATTACTTTTTTAGGCAGGGAATTTAAAGAGGGTGCAGCGTCTAATTCCATGGGAACTGCTATGCATAGGATTATTAAGAAAAAGACTGGCAATGATGACCCCTACTTTCTTCAAAAAAAGAAAGGAAATGAAATAGCAGAAAGAATGCTTCCAGTAATAATTGGAATATTAGAAAAAGAGAATACTCTTGAAAATTATATCAAAGCAGCCATAATTGGGAATTTAATTGATTTTGCAGCATTGGGTGTAGATTTTGACCCTTTAAATATTATGGAATCTGTTATGGAATCTCCTTTGGTAATTAATGATAGGGAAGAGTTGGAATCTGCATTAAAAAGCTCAAAAAAAGTTTTATATTTGGCAGATAATACTGGGGAAATAATGTTTGATAAACTCCTTATCCAAAAATTAAAGGAATATGGTGTCGAAATCGTAGTCGCAGTAAAAGAAAAACCTATCTTAAATGATGCATGTATGGTTGATGCTATTGAAGTTGGGTTGGATGATTCAGCGGAGATAATCACCACGGGGACAGATTCGGTTGGAGTTATATATGATGAATTATCTGCTGAATTTAAAGAGATATTTGACCATGCAGAATTGATTATTGCAAAAGGTTTGGGGAATTATGAAGGATTAACTGAGATTGATCTTGGCCAAACCCCTGTTTTCTGTTTATTAAATACGAAATGTTCAGCTACTGCTAGAGATATAGGGGTTAAAGAGAAATCAAATATTTTACTAAAAATCAATTAATTTTTTTAAGTTTAATTTATTTATTTCAGATATTTTTTTACAGAGGTATATTTTTTATCAGAAGAACTTCTATATAATATTCATGAAAAATTGGATAATCACAGCAATTGCCATTGGTCTAATTATTGTAGCTGCCATTGCATTTATTAATAAACCCGCTACCAACCAGAATGTTCAATTGGATAATGATTCTCAAGGGCCAAGCGAACTTAAATGGTATACTGATATGAACTTAGCAATTTCAGAGGCCCAAAATAATAATAAATCCATTTTTGCACTTTTTTATACAGATTGGTGCCCGGGCTGTCAGGAAATTCAGTCCAATACTCTTTCTAATGATGATGTCAAGCAGAAACTGGCTCAAAAATATGTTTCAGTTAAAATTGATACAGATAACAATCCTCAATTATCTTCAGAATATGGAATATATGGTTTACCTACCATAATTATAATGGATTCTAATGGGAAAGAAATAACAAGACTTTTGGGATATCAATCTCCAGAAGATCTTCTTAATTTATTGTGAATGGAAGATAACATGAATATAGTTCCCATCATATCTTTTTTAGCTGGTGTGGCTTCAGTGGTATCGCCCTGTGTTTTGCCGATCATACCTGTAGTTATTGGCTATACTTTACCTCAAAGAAAAAATACGGAAATTCTAGCATTCGTAATAGGACTATTTTCTATATTCGCCCTTACTATTGTCCTCACCATATTATTTACTGCTGCAATACAATTTTATTTAAATTATTTTCGTATACTTGCCGCTGCCATATTAATAATATTGGGGTTGATGATTTTAATAAATAAAAACTTTTTTAAATTTTCATTTTCTTATGAGTCAAATAAAAAAGGTATTATTGGTTCTTTTATTTGGGGGTTACTCACTTCTCTGGCATGGGCTCCATGTTATGGTTCTTACTTAATAGCATTAATTACTTTCAGTGTTTCGTCTGGAGACCCATTTTACAGTTCAATAAATATCATTTCTTATACTGCGGGATTTGCAGTTAGCATATTCGCAGTGGGATTATTCATTTCCCAAATTAATCTGGAAAAACTGATGGGGCAATCAATTAAAATAAAACAGATTTCTGGTTTTTTAATATTCTTATCTGGTTTATACATGTTGTGGTTGGTTTTATGATGATGGTGGTTTTTAATGAAAGTAGGATTTGTAGGCTTTGGTGAAGTTGCATCAGAATTATCCCGCGGGCTTATAGATGAAGGGGTAAATGTTTTAACTTGTGTAGATGGTAGGAGTTCAAAAACTCAAAAACTAGCAAAACAAAGTGGTGCAAAATTATGTTTAAGAAATAGGGATGTTGCAGAAGAGGCAGATATATTAATTTCTTCTGTAACTCCTGAAATGGCAATTTCTGTGGCTTATGAGCTGGGAAAATTATCTAAAGGTATTTATGTGGATATAAATAATGTTTCGCCGGAAACTGTAAAAAAATCACTTTCCCTTGTGGAGAATCATAAGGTGGTGGACGCGGCTATAATTGGCAGCGTACACAAAAAAGGCCATAAAGTTCAAATCATTGCTTCGGGGAATTCTGCGGAAGATTTTTCAAAACTAAATGATTTTGGATTCAATATAAAAATAGTGGGATCGGAGATAGGCCAAGCCTCTGCTATAAAGATGCTTAGGAGTTCTTATACTAAGGGTGTTTCTATGATCCTATGGGAAACTGTATTCGCTGCTTATAAATTAGGGCTAGATAAAGAGGTTTTAAATATTATTGCTGAGACGGAAGGACCAAACTTTGAAGAATCTGCTAAATCCAGATTAATTAGTAGTGCATTCCACTCAAAGAGACGATCAGAGGAAATTATTGAAGTTAAAGATTTTTTATCTCAGATCAATGAATCATTAATGGTTCAATCCACTGAAAACATTTTTGAATTAATTTTTAAAAGATTAGGAAAACTGGATGAACGACCAGCAAATTATCAAGAGATTTTTAAGCTATTTGATTTAGAAAATAAATAATGTAAATGCATGGGCCAAAAACCGAGGAGTTTTTGAATTTGCAAAATTTTATTATTTATTAAATTAAAATATCAACTATAAATCAATTAGAATTTTATTCATTATTAAATAATATGCGCGAGATTTTAATATGCATAATGAAGATCAAGCCCATGAGTGTCGGGAAGTGTTGGAAAAACTCGTGGGAAAAAAAGTTATTGACATAAATTTCAAGTCTTATGATGATGAGTGCTGGAGAATTTATATTAACACAGATCATGGTAAATTGGTTATGACATTCTGTAAAGAATGGAGCTGCCCTGTAGTGGAGCATAGGGAGGAATTTATTAAAAGAGGAGAGAAATAATATTAATTCTCCCCAATTTCTATTCTAATTCGAATACCTCTTTCTTTTTTAATTACAGTTCCTTTAATTGGGATGAAATGAGAATCAACCAGCAACCTGAGATATGTTGCCATTTTAGCAGGCAATTTCAATGGACTTTTAATTTTTTCACCGGCCCGCAGTTCGCATGATAAAACCCCGTTTTGGTCCACGTATATTTTGGCATCCATATTGGATTCAAGTTTTTCTGCTTCAAAACTGCGGATATTAAATCCCCCATCAAAACTTAAATCAGGGGGACTTTTTAAAGTTGATCCTTTTCTAAATTCTTCATGTGCCTCTGAAGACTTTATTCCATGGACTGTTTTATTGGCCACAAACCATGCCCTTTGAATTACTTTGTCAATAGTTTGATCTGTGGGAATTAAGCCCTGCTTTTCATAGGATTTAATCAGATTATGAACTTCTACCCTGGTGACATTTTGTTCTATGGCACTTATAGCAAGCCTGGTTAATACAGGCCCATATCCTGCTCGCCTGAAAACAGCCCATATTTGGTCTTCTTCACGGTATACTCTTCCTTTTATGATTTCGTTAATTGCATTTGCATTTAAATGGGCTATTTCCATTAATTTGGCCCGGGAATAAGTATTCATTCTTTTAATAATAATGGGTAGGTCGCGATAACCGGGAATGGTTCCTTTTTTTATTTCTCTTTTTAGAATTTTTACTGTGCTTGATGGGAGAAATTCTTCAACTTCAGAAGGTATTTCCATATTATTTTCAATTATAGCGCGCCTAATTTCTCTTCCAGATATTTTTCCACCCATGGAAAGTTCAGGAATAATATGGAACTTCATTTTCCGGTTATATTTGTTATATAAAAATTCATTAACCGCAAACCAGCGTATAACATTTCTGTTAGGTAAACTTCGAGGAATACCACTGAATATTCCTTTTTCTGCAAATTGTTTGGCTTTTTTAGTAAGCATGGGCACGGAAACATTCACTCCAGCAGCGTCTACATAATCCACAGCACCATCCTCAATCATCATGGCTATTCTTATGGGGACGGTATATGCTAAAGTTAATCTGTGATGCAATCCTTCTATGGACACTACACGATCTGCCCCTGCTTTTAGAGCCATTTCTGCTCTGGCCTCATATGGCACGAAAAATGGGGCGTGGTTGGCACTGTAACCTTTGTTAAGATAAACTACTACTTCGTCTCCAGTTTCTTCGGCAATTTCTCGCCCTTTTTGAATTAATTTTACGTGTCCCTTGTGGACTGGGTCAAAATCTGCACTTATTCCTATCATTTTTAATCACATATGGATAATTTTTTGTTAGATTAAATAGAGAAATAGAATTTTACTATTTTCTGAATATTATAATTAATAATTGCTGGTTGTGTTAAATATTTCTCAATTGATTTTATAAAATAGTTAATATTATTCAAAGTAGAATTGTAAATCAGATTGTAGGGATGTATATTTATTTATTTAATTAAATTAAGCGTATTAGGGTGGGCTATTGTATTTTAAAAGATAGTAACATGGTTTAGGTACTTGATTTACATTTATTAATTGAATTTTCTGTAATTAAGGTTTGAGCAATTACACATAACCATTTTTTATTTTCATGTTCATGGCTGATTATTTTATCGAAACCCGCTTTAATGAGTGCATCTGAAATTTCCTCTTTAGTATAAATGTTCATATCAATAATTTTATCCCATTCAACTCCTTCGTTTTTGGATACTTCATTGCATATTAAAAATTCGCCTCCATGTTTAAGAACACGATTAACTTCTTTAAAATCATTTATTAAATCAGACCAGAAGTATATGGTCTCAAAAGCGATTGCAAGGTCAAATTTTTCATTTTCAAAAGGTAGAGATGAAACAGTTCCAAGAACAATATCCACTTTCCCTTCTGAAATTGATTTTTTGTTGAATTTTCTTGAAGTTTCTACACTTGTTTTGGAGTAATCCACACCGTAAACTTTAGAATTCTGGGCTTTTTTTTAATAGATTTGAAATATTTTTCCCACCACCACACCCAATTTCTAAGATATTAGCAGAATTCTTTATTTCAATATGATTTAAACCCCACATGGCATTTTTGTCATGCATGATGTTCATCATCTTTAACATAATTCTACCACTTGTACTTTCCTTGGGTTTACGGGTGTTTGCCAGGATCTTTCTTACAAGATTCAATATAATTCCTCCTTTTTGTAAATTTTATCAAGCATTATAAATTGAAGGTTTTGGTGTAACCTGGAGATCTTTAACAGGATCTATAAAGAATCTTTTTAATTTTTCTTCTCCAATCTCATCTAAAGCATAATTATCAACTACTCTTCCTTTTTCAAAATGTAAAACATGGGAACAACATTTTAATATAAGTTCCATGTCGTGAGAAATGATAAATATGCTGATGCCTTTTTTTTGAAGTTCTTTAATATTATGGGCTACTTTTTGCATGTGTTTTAAATCTAAACCACTTGTAGGTTCATCGAATATAATAATCTCTTTTTTTGAAGCAATGGCACTACCAATGACCACGCGTTGTTTTTGCCCACCAGATAATGCCATTGGATGCATTTCTTTTAAATGTATCAAATCCATTTTTTCTAATATCGTTTTGGCTTTTTCAGGTGATTTATCATTTTCCATACTTAGTAAAATTTCATCCAATACGCTTTCTGTAAAAATTTGATGATTTACATCCTGCATAACCATATAAGAAATTTTCAAACGTTCTTTATTCCCTAAGATCATTCCTTCTTTTTCTAGTAAACCTTTACATGTTCTCTCAAGTCCACAAAGACACCGTGCAAAAGTAGATTTTCCAGCACCATTTTCCCCAATTATGGCTATTATTTCATTTTGTGGAACTTTCAGATGTGGGATATTGATTGCTATTTTTTTCCCATAGTAATATTTCATATTGGTCAGATTTAGATTATTATTCATATCAACTGGTTTTTGAGAAAATCCTTTTTTATAAATATTTTCTAAATATAACGGTCGAAGACCTAATTTTGAAAATGAGTCATTGTCCATGAATTTTAGATCATCCTTACTTAGTTTTTCTTGGATTTTCCCATCTTTCATGTAGATAATGTGGTCAATGAGGCCGTTTAAAAAATATAAACGATGTTCAGCTATTATTACTGTATCTCCTCTATTTTTCCATATTGAAATTAGCTTTTTAAGGTCCCGTATGGATTTGGAATCAAGATTTGATGAGGGTTCATCTAAAAGCAAAATTTGAGGTCGGCACGCAGAAACAGAGGCGCAAGCAATTTTTTGTTTTTCACCCCCGGATAGTTTAAAAATGCTTTTATTTAATAAATCGTGGATATTAAAAGTAGATATCACATCCAAAAGCCTTTTTCGGATCTCTTCAATAGGAAGGCCCATATTTTCACAGCCAAAAACTAGTTCACTATTGGTATCCACATTAAAAAATTGTGATCGGGGATTTTGAAATACTGATCCTATAATTTTAGCTGTTTCATATATCGGGATTTTATTGATGGATTTATTGTTAATTTTTACTTCACCCTTAATTGATCCTTCATAAAAGTATGGGATCAGGCCATTGATAATTCGGGTTAGTGTGGTCTTTCCACAACCTGATTCTCCACATAAAAGTATCAATTCTCCTTTTTTAATCTGAAGATTTATATTTTTTAAATCTAGTTCTTTATCATTTCCATTATATGAAAAATTGAGGTTTTTAATTTTTAGCATAACAAAAAACTCCTCATTTAAATAGAAGAAATATGATCAATGCTGCCACAGAAATTGTTAATAAAATTATATCCTGAATATGAAATCCTACTTCACAGATATGGGTTCTTTTTATAGGGTTACCCAGTCCTCTAGTTAATGAAGCTGCAGATAATTCATCTCCTGTTTTAACAGCATTAATTAATAAAGGCACTAAAATATATTCAAGCACTGTTAATGGGGATTTAACTGTTTTTAAATTTAGTCCAATTCCGCGCATATGCATGGCATCAAGTATAGCACGAATTTCTTCGATTAAAGTTGGTAAAAATCTAAAAACTACTGAAATGGGTATAGATATCATTTTTGGAATTCTGGTTTTTTCCATTGATGCTAAAAATTCGCTAACAGTGGTAGTAACAATCAAATAGTATCCCATAATAATTCCAGGCATCATCCGGACTAAAAGATTAGTAATCATTACAATCAACAGGTTTAATATCCCATGTGTCGCTGGTACAAGAAATATTTCTCCCAACAAGGCCAGGGTATAGGCTGAAATATAGATCAATGCAACTTTTTTTCTTTTATTGAATAATAAAAGAAAAAAGGGGATGCTAACCATGGATATGGTTGCATAAAGTGGTGCCTCCCCAAAAACCATCAAGTTTAGTATCACCAGTACAATTATTTTTGTTCTGGGGTCTATTTTAAAATTAGAAATGGTATTTGAGGATTGTAGAATTTCACTGTTCATTAAATTATCCTCATTAAGCAATACCTGCTCTTTTGAAATGTTTTTCTAGGACAGATTTTCCAAGAAAAGCCCCAATAATGCCAGCCACAAAAGCTATGATTATCAGAACAAAGAACATCCATTCGGGAGTAAGTGCCATAACTGTATTTACATATTCTGTTCCCATACTAGAACTCATATGCACAAAATAACTATCTCTCATAACCCACATGGGAACCATAGCCCCTAGTATGAAAAGACTGAACACCCCATATCCAATAACCGAATTTCTAAAACTCTGGTAATTACCTGCTTTAAATATCAAATCTGCAGCTAAACCAAATATTAATCCTGTTATGACTGGAACGAAGGTGTGTCCTGTTAAAAACATAACTAACCCTATAATGAGTCCCATTATAGTAACCATTCCAAACTTTTTCACTTTTGTTAAAAATAACATAAATGGAATCCCAGTTACAATTGGACAAATAAGCGGAAGCAATACTAGTAAAATCGGAATGTATCCAAGCATACCGCAAGTGAAAAATATCACAATATAAATCGTTGTGAATATTCCGGTTGTAATTAAATCTTTTGTGTTTAATTTATTATTCATTTTACTCACTTTTTTTTTTATTTGATGGATCTGATGATTTGAACATTTTATTCACTTCATCAACGTAGTGCATAATTTAGTTACACCTAAACAATATATAAATTTTTAGGTATACCTAAAAATTAAGAAATTTTTAAGGAGCCTTTTTTGAATTTAAGAGATTTGGGCTTTACTGGGTATTACTTTATATTGTTTGGTAAATATTTTTAGGTATGCCTAAATTTATATAGTATGAGTATAAATTACTATTTGCCAATGAAAATCAAATTATTTTGAAAAAGCAATGTTTTTAATTATAACAAATGATTTTTAATTTTAATTTAAAAAAACGTGTGCTTGAACGATTATTTTTTGATTTTTTATTGGTTATGATGGCAATTAGAATATTAGGCCATTTAAAATCTGAAAAATAGAATTTATATATAACTTTTTGGAGAGACTAAAATTGAATAAAAATAAAGAAAACCACGGTTTTTCACGTTTAATGGAACTAACGGGAAAATTAAAGATACTATTGGTTTTAGGATGTATTTTATCTGCAATTGGTAGTTTGTTAACATTAGGTCCTTTTGTTTATATTTACTTTATAATCAAGGAAATATTAATGGTAGGAGGGAATATAAGCTTAGTGGATACTGGTTTAGTAATACATTACGGTTGGTTAGCGCTGCTTTTCGCCATTTCAGGAATTTTCGTGACCTTTGCAGCATTGATGTGTACTCATGTAGTGGCCTTCAAAACAATCAAAAATTTGAGATACAATCTATTAAAACATCTTGCTACATTACCTCTGGGGTTCCATACCCTGAATCCCAGTGGAAAACTTCGTAAAATTGTAGAAACTAATACTTTACAGTTGGAAGATTTCATAGCTCACCGATTACCGGATTTGGTTGGTAGTCTGGTTACGCCTATTGCTATTTTAATATTATTATTATACTTTGATTGGCTTTTGGGGATAATTTGTTTAATCCCATTAATCGTAGGTTTTGCTATTCAATATGCTATAATGAAGAGATCAAGCCAAAAATTTTTGGAAATATACCAAAATTCTTTGGGGGATATGAATAACTCTGCTGTGGAATATGTAAGGGGAATATCCGTAGTAAAAGTATTTGGGCAGACCATATATTCATTTAAAAACTTCTACGATTCTATAATACGATACAAAGATTTTGTTTTGAAGTATGCATTGTCCATGGAAAAATCAATGAGTTTATTTGTAACTGTCATTAATGGGGCTTTCTTTTTACTGATTCCTGCAGGTATTATATTGAGTTATTATGCTACAAATTACGAGTCATTCGTTTTGAGTTTCATATTTTACGCAGTATTTGCGCCAGTCACGGCATCTATGCTCATGAAGATTATGTACACTGCTTCTGATCAGATGATGGTTTCAGAATCTCTAAAAAAAATTGACGCACTTTTTGAGGAAAAACCATTAAAAGAGTCAAAAAATCCCAAAATACCTGAAAATAATAATATCGGATTTTATGATGTGAGTTTTTCCTATGCATCGTCAGATGAGAAGAAAAAAGAAATGGCTTTAGAAAATATTTCATTTGAAGTAGATGAGGGCAAAATAATGGCTTTAGTGGGGCCTTCTGGAGGAGGTAAAACAACTATAGCCAATTTAATTCCAAGATTTTGGGATGTTTATAGTGGGGAGATAACAATTGGTAATATAAATATCAAAGAAATCGGTTATTCTGAGTTAATGGACAAATTGAGCATTGTGTTTCAAGATGTTTACCTATTTAAAGACAGTATTTTGAATAACATAAAGTTTTCTAATCCTGATGCAAATCGAGAAGATGTTTTAAAAGCAGCAAGATTGGCCCAGTGTGAAGATATACTGGAAAAATTACCCCATGGCATTGACACTGTAATTGGAACTAAGGGAGTATATTTATCTGGAGGCGAAAAACAGAGAATATCTTTAGCTAGAGCAATTTTAAAAGATTCGTCGATAATTCTCTTTGATGAAGCAACAGCCTTTGCAGACCCGGAAAATGAACACAAAATACAACTTGCCTTTGAGGAACTCACAAAAAATAAGACTGTGATTATGATAGCCCACAGGTTATCATCCATAAAAAATGTAGATGAAATATTAGTGATTAAAAAAGGCAAAATTATCGAAAAAGGAAACCATGATGAGCTTTTGGGAAATGGGGGATTATATTCTAACATGTGGAGAGAATATCAATTAGGTTTATCGTGGAATGTTGGAAAGCAAACTGATAATATAACTACTGATGCTGAACTAATCAATTCTGGAAAGTATGAGAATGTTTCAGAGGAGCATATCTTAAACAAGGAGAAAAACAAGGAGGTAGAACCAAATGTTTAAAGAATTATTTGTTTTAACAGATAAAGGTGCTAATGACTTAAAAAAAGCCATTTTTTCAGTAGTATTGGCTGATTTAACATTAATGTTGCCCGTTTTTATATTGTTGGGACTTATTCAGCAATTATTAAATCCTTTGCTTGGTTTAGGTGGCGCTAATTTAAATCTAATAATTTATACTATGATTGCAGGAGCAATTTTATTAGTAATATTTCTAACTCAACTGTATTATTATAAGAAGACTTATATTGCAGCATATGAAGAAAGCGCCAATAGGAGAATAAGGCTAGCTGAAAAAATAAGAAAATTACCCCTATCATTCTTTGGTAAAAAAGATCTAGCTGAATTTACAGGAACCATGATGGATGACGCTACATTTCTAGAAAACATATTTTCGCATTCTGTTCCGCAACTGTTTGGATCAACAATTGCCATAGTAATAATAGTGGTTATGCTGATGCTTTTTGATTGGAGAATGGGTATCAGTTTATTAATTGGTCTTCCGGTTTCATTAGCACTTCTTTGGGGATGTGGAAAAGTTAAAGATAAACTTGCAAATAAACACATGAATAACAAAATTGAAGTAGCTGATGCTATACAAGAATCTTTAGAGGGAATAAAAGTAATTAAATCATCGAACCAGATAGACAATCACTTTGATAAAGTTGATTTTAAGTTACAAAACTTTTTCAGTAGTGCTATGACTTTGGAATTGGTAATGGGTCTATTTATTGGTGGAGCTCAAATGGCTTTAAGAGTAGGAATTCCATTGGTAATTTTAGTTGGTGTAGATGCATTAACTGCAGGAAGCATCAATTTCATATATTACATCCTATTTTTAATCGTTGCAGTACGATTATACGATCCATTAACCATAGCCATGATGAAATTGGGAGAAGTATTTGTGTTAATGACCATGATTGATAGAATGGATAAAATGGAAAATCAGGAAATAATGACTGGCGCAACCAACCTCAGTATACATGATTATGATGTTGAATTAAAAGATGTAAGTTTTGGATACAATGAAGAAAAAGTATTGGATGATGTTTCCATAACCGTGAAACAGGGCGAAGTAACTGCTCTAGTGGGACCAAGTGGAAGTGGTAAAAGTACTATTGCTAAGTTAATAGCTCGTTTTTGGGATGTTGATGAAGGAAACATAGTAATTGGGGGGAAAGATGTGAAAGATATTGATCCTGAAACACTCTTATCCCATTTTGCCATAGTTTTTCAGGATGTTGTGTTATTTAATGACACAGTATTAAACAATATAAAGATTGGTAAAAAAGATGCAACAACTGAAGAAGTTATAGCTGCAGCGAAACTTGCCAACTGTGACGACTTCATAATGAATATGCCTGAGGGATATGATACTGAAATTGGAGAGAATGGGTGGACATTATCTGGAGGCGAACGTCAACGAATATCCATTGCTCGTGCATTACTTAAAGATGCTCCAATTATTTTACTTGATGAAGCCACAGCATCACTAGACGTTGAAAATGAAACCCAGATACAGGAGGCAATAACAAAACTAATCAAAAATAAAACCTTACTAATTATAGCCCATAGGATGCGAACAGTAAAAGGCGCAAATAAAATCGTTGTATTAAATAAAGGAAAGGTGATTGAACAGGGTTCACATGATAAGTTAATTAATAATGAAAATCTGTATAGTAGATTAGTGAAACTTCAAAATGAAAGCTTAGGATGGAATATTTAATTTATTCCAGGTCTTTTATTTTAAGGTGAGGAAATTATGCCTAATGACTGGGGTTTACTTCTAATTGGAGTGGGCTTTAAGTAGCGGCAACTATTTGCTTAAAATTATCAGAGCTTTACTAAGTATACCCACTATAGGATTTCTTATTTCTTTGCAAGTATACTTACCTCTTTTCTATATGTCTTAAATCTATTTAGATGTGAACCGTATATACGGTTTGGGCAGGCTTGGGAATTGGGCTAGTAGCTATAATGGGCCTTATTTTTTTTAGTGAAGAAGTCAATCCTTTAAATTCATTTGCAATGGGGGTGATTATTGGTGGTGCTGTGATTCTTAACCTTACCAGCACAGTATAAAATGGAAATGCATATAACTTCTTTATAATATTTAATTGCCTATTTTTTTTTGGTTGTATCTGCAAAATATTTTGTGATCAAATAGTATAAAAAACGGGCTTAGAATGAAACTTGTGTGAAATTCATCTTTAAAAATAATTTTAAGTTAAACTAAAGAAATTTAGGCTAACCTAAAAATTACGAAATATTTATATGTTATGAGTTAGTTACTATAACTAACACTTAGATTTAGGTGTGCCTAAAAATGAGTGGGTAGAATTGTATGCGATCTATAGAATAGGGTCAAGTTAAAGAAAAACCAATTTTCTTTAAAAAGAACCACTGGTTTGCCCTATATGGGCAAACCAAAACCTCCTTACTTATTGTTCAGCCGATAAGTAAACAAATGCGATCCTCAGTAGTATTTGGAATGTGATTTCTGGTTCCTCCTTAAAAATCCTTTCTAGAAATCATATTCTCATACTCTTCTGAAAATTATTTCTCAATTAATTTATAACATTTCCATTTAGATAAACATAAATACATATTACCTTGCATTTGGAGGCGACATCTTTGATTTTTTCAGATGCAATTTTCAAGTTTGGGGCATGGGTTTTAAAATCAACGGGATTTGCTGCACAGTCCTCATGAGCTACAATGAATATTTCCTCACAATCATGAACTTTAATGGCGATATTAAGTTTATCTAATAATGGTTTTAATTCAGATTCTGAATCAACCAAAAAACCATCCATGCCGGGTTCGGTGATCATATCTATAAAATCGATATTGTATGTTGATGTAATCCAGTTAATGACGGGTAATTGGACACGACCATCAATACAATTTAAACATGCAGCAAATTTTCCATTAAGCTTAGTATTTTCATTGTCCATAATCAATGTCTCCGGTTTCTTATGTTGTCTGATTAGAGTGGAACAGATAAGATATATCCTGCACAGGATCTAAAGAGTATTTATTCTATAACCTTGTATTGAATTCTAGAATTGGATCTATTTAATTCAGAAAATTCTGTTTCAGCAACCCATTCTTTTTTACAATCAC
>NZ_JALKIF010000011.1 GCF_023227715.1 Methanobacterium alcaliphilum | reverse complement strand
GAATAGCTGCCTCATTTTATTTGGTTTTAAATTTTTTAACTTCAAAAAATATATCATAAAATCTATGACTATTTTTATTCTTTTTAGAAAATACTTTTAATCTGTTTGAAATAATATAGTTTGGATTTAAAACTAATTCGAACTTTTATATCTTAATTAATAGTGAATAGTTTGAAATAATATAAGTTGGATTTATAACAAGATACTTACAATCAAATATAATTATCTCAATTTAAATAAAAAATATGGATTATCGAGGATATAATGAAGATACTATTTATTGGTGCAAGGTTATTTAATGAAGTTGCAGGTTATGCAAAAGAAAAAGGAATAGATACAATATTAACTGAATCAAATAAGGATTCACCTAATTTAAAGTTAGCAAATAAATTGTTTATTGTGCCTCGGGGAATGGATAGTCCTGTAGAAATCGCACTATCTGAAGATGTTGATGCGGTGGTGCCTTTAATTGGGATTGATAAACCTTTGATTGATGTAGCAAAGATGAAAGAACTATTAGAGAAAGAATATAACTTGCCTGTTGTGGCCTCTAATTTACATTCAACGGAAATTGCATCAGATAAACTAAAAACAAAAAAGTTTTTTCAGGAAAATAATATCAAAACTCCCGAATTTTTCGAAATCAACAGGAAACAATTTTTAAAAGAGAAAAGTGATAAATTAAACCAGTTCACGGAATTTAATTTAGATTATCCCTCAGTTTTAAAACAATCTGAAGGCCAGGGAGGATCCGGTATAAAACTTGCTCTTTGTAAGGATGATGCTTGTGATTATTTTAAAGAATTTGAGCATGCATTTGTTGAAAAATTTGTTAAAGGTATTGAGGTTTCAGTAGAAGTTTTAAGTTGGAAAGGTCAATCCATTGCATTAACACCAGTATATAAAGGAGAAACCACTCTGGATTTCTTACATCCGTTAAATAAGATCAGAACTGCACCTGCTGAAGTTAATCATCTTGATAATCAGAAATTAAGAAAATTAGCCGAGAAAATTGTGGCTAAAATGGGAGCCAGTGGAACCATAGAAGTTGAATTCATCTTTGATCCAGAAACTAATGAATTAAATGTTATTGAAATGAATACCCGGCCAAGTGGGACACGTTATTTAACATTAACATCCAGTGGAATAAATCCATTACAACAACTGGTGGATATGGGCACTGGGCACTGGGATAAAAAAATAGTTGAAGATAACATGAAAAAATATTCTGCATTTGAAATGCCATTACCCCTTCACAGAAAAAAGGAGATGAACGAAATTTTCTCCAAAGGCAAAAAAGATATTACTAATAATCATTTATTTAGCAAAAATAGGCCCTGGATACTTCATGGGCATGAAAAAGCTCAAAGGATTACAATAAGAGCAAAAAATTCTGATGAAACTATAGAAATTGCAAAAAAATTAAAAATAGTGGAGTAGTGATTATTTGATAATTGAAAACAAATTATGGGCCGTTTTAATCCCTTTAATAATCGCGTTTATATTAACCGCATTTTTCACACCATTTATACGCAGAGTAATGAAAATGGCAGATATTACAGATAAACCTATTGTTTCAGAGCACAGCCATAAAAAAGGAACCCCTATAATGGGGGGCTTAGCTATTATTATAAGTGCTTTATTTGTCCTCAATGTTTATCATGATATTCCTATTTTGGTTTTAACTGTGGGGTTAATGATTGTTTCAGGTATTATAGGGCTTTTAGATGACCTTATTGGATTAAAAGTAAAGGAAATCCAAAAGGTCGTAAAAAATATCAGCACAGAGTCAGTGCAACTGGGTAGATTACTACTTAAACCTGGAGATGAAGTAAGAGTAGCAACCCCCAAAGCTAAAATGGAAGTTCAATCACTATTTGATTCCAATAAAGTTGAGCTCATAAGAGAAATCCCTATTAAAAGTGAGATAAAAGAAAGTGAAAAGATATTCTCCCAGATATTGATTGGAATATTTTTAATTGCCTCCGGAGCGATAAGCTTCACTCTTTTTGGAATGAATTTAGGTTTATTAGTTTTTCCTATAGCCATCTTGGGTGTAGTCGGGGCAATAAATGCAGTTAATCTTATAGATGGTATGGATGGGTTGGCAGCAGGGATAATGGGTATAGCTTCATTATCATGCGCAATATTTTCTTTAATAGTAGGCAAAGGCGATGTAGCAATAACTTTCTTTGTTCTGGCAGGGCTTTGTTTTGGATTTTTATTGTATAATCGAATCCCTGCATCTATATTTATGGGGGATACTGGGGCATTTGCTTTAGGTGGGGGTTTTGCTGCTGCAGCTATGTTGGGAGACATTGTCCCTTTTGCTGTTGTTTCCATCACTGTTCCTATCCTTTCAGTTGTAATTAGTCTCATGCACCGTGCTAAAATTATTAAACTTCCAGTTGAACCGTTACACCATACTTTACATTATCGTGGTTTATCTGAAGGCAAAATTGTCCTTTTATACTGGTCATTAACGGTATTAGTGTGTGCTGTCGCAATTATTGTAACTATTTATTCATAATTCCCTTTTTTTAAAAAGTAAAGATGTAGTGACTCGAATGACAAAATTGGATGTTTTAACACTTTCACAGCAAATAAAAGGAAAACTCATTGGTAATAATAAGCCTATAAATGGATTTTTTAATCTTTTAAGCGATGCTAAAGAAGGGGATGTGGTTATTCGCCATTGGGTGGATGAAACTGGAATAAAAATTGCCTCTGAGAAAAATGTTTCTTGTTTTATAACTCAAGATCCCCGGGGAACTGCTCAAAAAATAGCAGAAGAACTTAATCTTAGCTTAATAATTGTTGATAAAATAGAATTGGCCAATGCTTTTGCTTTAAAATGGACTATTAATGAATTTGCCAGAGATTCAGTAAGATTGGTTGTAACGGGTACCAATGGGAAGTCTACTACTACTCATATTATTTATAATATTTTAAAAGAAGGTGGCTTTAATGTATTCACCAATACAGACTCTAAATCTGAATTCAATACATTAATAGATCCTATGGTAGCTAAAAAACTTGGTGATTATTGTCAAGATATAAATGGATACAATTCCCAATTAGATTACGTGGTAATTGAAGTTTCTGAAGTTCAGGGCTGGTTTGATAAGGTAATGCATGATCACGCACTACTTATGACTCGGGCAATTCAACCAGAAGTCGTGGTTATAACTAATGTTGCTATGGACCATATTGGTCTTGTTAATTCCATTGAAGAGGCTTTTAAGGAAATTTCAGGTGCCATAAAAGCTTTAGATAAAGGATGCGCGATTTTAAATCAGGAAGACCCTCAAGTTATGGATATGCAGCAATTTTTAAGCCAGGACTCAGAAATTTTTACTTATGGGAATAATTCTAAACTTCAATATAAAGACCATGGAATTTTCTATAAGGATAATCTTTTTTTAGAAAGATCCAGATTGCCTTTTACCAGCTCTCATTTTATTCAAAACACATTAGCTGCAATTTCTGCATGTATTTACTTAGAAATACCCATGGATATTATAAAAAGAGGGGTTTACAATTACAAGCCTCTTAAAAGAAGATTTTCAATTTTAAATACATCTCCTACAATAATAGATGACTTTGCCCATAATCCTGAAGGTATTAAAGCTACTATTAAAAGCACTGCTGAGATCACTTCAGGAAAACTCTGGATAGTTTGTGCTATTAGGGGATCTAGAGGGGATGAAATTAATTTAATCAATTCCAAGGCACTGGTTGAGGCAATAAATGAGATCCACAACTTAGAAATTAACTTAATAATCACGAATAGTGCAGAAGCTGTGGACCAAAATAATACAGTAAAAAACCATGAAAACAGGATATTTGTCAATGCATTGGAAAATTCCAAGGTTAATTATAGTTTTTACAAAAGACTTGATGATTCACTGAGACAGGTACTTCTTCTTGCAGATGAAAATGACACAATTTTACTAATTGGGGCGCAGGGAATGGATACTGCTGAAAAAATTTTAAATAGGTTCTTGCTTAAGAAATAAATGGTTAAATGGATGTTATTTTAATTTTTTCTAACAAAAAGTTTTTATATATTAATTAGTATACTACTGTCACATAAATTTAAAATAGTATGGATCATTAAAAATGTGATTCATTGTAGTTTTATTATTTATATTTGACCCATTAATTGAACTTGAAATAATTTATTTAAAATCTTTCAAAAAAATTTTATAAAAGAGATAATAATATTTTATGAGGTTATTGTAGAAGATAAGGCAGTATACTATATTAATAAAAAGTTTGATTAGTGAAATGTTGATAATAGAATTAATTAAAATTGTATAAAATAAATTATTATCAAGCGAAATTTAAATTATAAAAAAGTCCATGAAATTTATCTTAAAATTTACATTAGGGTCTTAAAATTAACTATGTTAGGTGAAATGAATGTTCCTAAAAATAAGAAGAGATACGCTTATCATTCTTTTTCTAGCGTTTCTGCTAATTGTTTCAGGTCGGGCAATGACTTATATGGCCTATGCTTCATCTTCTGAAGATAGTGATGGAGTAGCCATATCTGGAGTAATTATCAAAGGGAATGATATAGTTCCTCTTGATTCCATTAAAAGTAATATTGCAGAAGCTGGATTCAGGAGTGGTAGTTATATCAAAGGTGATGTTTTAATAACTTCTAAAAGACAACTGCCTCTAAATGAAGCAATTGAATCTGCGGAGTCTTTTGTTAAGAAAACAACTATTCCCGGAACGAGAGTTCAACCCATCGCCGCCGCTGATGTAAAAGTTGACACGAAAACGGGAGTAGTTACAGTAAATGTTATTGAGGATTTCAACACAGTCAATGTAACGGGGGCAAAGGGTTGAAAAATACTTTAAAATTAATAGTTTTTGCTTGTACTATTCTATTAATGGTTCACGCTGCTTCAGCTACATGTAACGTCATAGTTATTACAGACCCCTCTGGAACTGATCCTAATGGTGCTGCAGCAGGAAGTATGTCATTTGCGGATAATATGTTCCAATCCACATTTCTTTTATCCAAAGAAAATAAATATGCTGTTCTTTCTGGAGGAAAAGGTGAATCAACGCCTCGTCTAGAAGCAATCGTGGATACTATAAGTCGACTTGAGAATGGAGCAACACCTTCACAAGCTGCATCGGCTGCAAGCCTTTATTCAGGTATCCGGGTTATGTGTGGAACTCCTACTGGTGGTGCTGCAGTGGGGGGATATTTTAAGGCTTATGTTGTAATTGTGGAGGACGACGGAACAATTAAAGTAACCCCTTATAGTGGAGGTCTTGCAGTTTTACCTGCAGGTAAAAAAGGAGCGATTATTCACTTAAGAAATACAGCAGGAAACCCTAAAATGGGTACTGCAGATAGAGTAAGGCGTGAAACAGCTATTAATATGGGTAAAATGATCCGTGATGGATATCCGGCTACCACAATAATAGGGGAAACTCTAAAAGAAGTTGCAACTGATGCTGGTGAAAAATACGGTGGTGGTGCTGTGAATATGGTTTCTGGACTTACCACTGGAGACATGTTTACACCAGAAAACTTGAATGAAACTGGTTATCCTATGGATTCTAATTACTTGAAGGTTTGCCCGCTGTGTGGATGGTCTGTAGGTTATCCCAGTGCTGAAAACTACCAAACATGCCCCATAGATGGATCAAAACTTAAAACAGTTAGTGCTACTGATGCTCTTATTGATGCCATAACTGTTACTAAAGATAGTATAATGGTATCGGTATATGGTGTTGATGAAAGTGGAGTAGAACAAACTACAAAAGAAGTAGTTAAAGCCTCTGTTAAAAAGTATGGTTATAATGCTAATACCATTGCAGGATCCCTTAACAAAGCTATAAATAATGGCCTTATTGTAGGTGTGAATTATGTTGAACCTAAGGATTTAAATGTTAAACAGAGTTCAAAGGCAGTAGGAGTATATTACTCAGCTCTACCAAATGGTAGGACGGCACCTGCATGGAATCTACCAATTAGTTCTAATGTTTTGGATTTATTAGGTAATATTCAGACGGCTATTGGTTTTGTAATGGTGCTACTGGTACTCTTTAGAAGCACTTTAATTACATCATTTAAAAGGTAGGATGAAAAATGTCTTTAATTTTACTAAGGGCTGATAATCAGTCAAAACTTTTAAATTCTTTAGCAGATCTAGAGAGGCATGCTGGTTTAAAAATAAATGGCAAGCCTCGATTGTTAGAAAATGAATATGCTGATAAATTGGCTGAAAGTATTATAAACAGGAAAATACGCAAAAAATCAAGAGTTTCAGTGGTTATCCGTGTTCAGGAAAGTGACACTCATAGTATAATGCAGGTAAAAAAAATTCATCCTCCGGCCCATATAATAGTGGTCAGTAGTGAATACTCTGAATTTAGCGAATTAAAAGATAAAATGAGGGATGCTCCTACTTTAAAGGGATATTACTCACATAAAGATAAACCTTCTAAAAAATAAATTCTTTTTTATTTTATTTACACTTTAAATAATAAAATCAAAAAATGTAACTAATCTATTTTTATCAAAGAATTTAAAAAAAATAATGGGAGATTTATATAGTTTTGTCCGTCAAATTATTTCTTTTTGATTCGAGCAATATCTCCAATGGTAGCTCCTTTAAGTGAAGATGCCTTGAATTCTTCACTCTGAGTATCCTCTAATTTTTCTAGAATCGTAATATTGAGTATTCTCTCTAATTTTCTGGCCAGCTTAATGTCCGGAGACATACGCCCAGATTCAATTCGGTTAATCACAGAAACCTTTTCATATATTTTTTCCGCTAAATTTTCGCGGGACCATCCTTTTTTTTCCCGAGCTTCTCTAACAATATTATTATATTCTTCCAGGACTTCGTAGGTTGGTTTCTCTCTTCTAGGAGGTCTCTGGATTGCTCGAGGTTTAGTGGGTCTTGTAGGTTGTCTTTGGATTTTACCAAATTTTGAGCAATCATTGCATACATTCATTACAGATCCATCGATTTTTGTCTTTATGGGCTGACCCATAATCTTTTTCCCACAAATCTCACATCTCATGAAGATCCCTTTGTTTTTGTCATTATATAATTCTTACCTTAATATTTAAATATTACTAAGACATAGATAGTATCAATAAAATTTAAATAGGAGTGTTCTAAGCTCATGGAAAATTCCTCCCAAAGTGTGTTAAAAAAGATTGAAGACCTTAAAAAAGAAATAAGAATACTTAAAGAAGAGAATACTAAAACTAAAAGAAATCTGATGTGGAAAGTCAGAAAACTTGAAAAAGATAAGGTTTTAATCGAAAATGAAAAAATTCGACTGGATCGCGAAGTAAAATCCCTTCGTGGAGAGGTTGAAAGATTCAGATCACCTCCCCTAGTAATTGCTACTATCACTGAGGTATTAGATGAACACCGAATTGCTGTTAAAAGTAGTACGGGACCTCATTTTGTAATTAATTATTCAAGATTTTTAGATGATAAATTATTAGAACCTGGTGCTAGGGTTGCTTTAAATCAGCAAACCTTCAGTATTGTCGATATTCTTCCATCTGAGAAAGATCCTATTGTAACTGGTATGGAAGTAGATGAGAAACCGAATGTTTCATATGAACAAATTGGTGGACTGGACGAACAAGTGGTTGAAGTAAAGGAAACAGTAGAACTTCCTCTTAAGAAACCAGAACTATTTGAAAAAATCGGTATTGAACCACCAAAAGGTGTTCTCCTTTATGGCCCTCCAGGGACTGGAAAAACATTACTGGCTAAAGCAGTTGCTCATGAAACTAATGCAACTTTCATTAAAATCGTTGCCTCTGAATTTGTCCGTAAATATATAGGTGAAGGTGCTCGACTGGTTCGAGGAGTATTTGAATTAGCTAAAGAAAAATCCCCAAGTATCATATTCATTGATGAAATTGATGCGGTAGCTGCTAAAAGACTAAAAAGTTCAACTAGTGGGGACCGTGAAGTCCAAAGGACCTTAATGCAGCTTCTCGCTGAACTGGATGGTTTTGAAGCAAGAGGAAATGTGGGTATAGTTGCTGCTACCAACCGACCAGACATTCTTGACCCTGCACTCTTGAGACCTGGAAGATTTGATCGTTTTATTGAGGTACCTGTACCTAACGACGATGCTCGTCGAGAGATCTTAAAGATACATACCAAGTCTATGTCATTAGCAGAAGAAGTTGACATTGAACTTTTATCTAATTTAACTGAAGGTTCATCTGGTGCAGACCTTAAAGCTATTTGTACTGAATCTGGAATGTTTGCCATCAGAGATGAAAGAGAAGAAGTTACAATGAATGATTTTATGGATGCTGTCGATAAGATTATGGGTGTTGAAAACGAGGAAGAATACAAGAAAGAAGCAGGCGTAATGTTTGGTTAACCTCTTTTGAGGTTAATTTTCTTTTTTTATTCTATTTAACATTATAACTTCTCAAAATAATTAAATTTGTTAAATTCAATCTATTTTTTTCATCTTGCTCTATTGACTTAGCTTGTAGCCTTAAGTTAATACTTGATATAACTTGGCTCATTGCATTATCTTAATGGGTGTTAATATTTATTGCTTATTTTAAATTACGTTGTTCTAATTTATTATTTGCCCCCAAAAATTATAAGTTTTAGGCTATTCTAAAACAATATTTGAGGAGATGTGAGACTTGTTAAAAAAAATTGAAATAGGTTTTCTAATACTCTTGCTTTGCTTTGTTGTAGGAATATCTGGTTGTATATCCTCATCGGTTAAGGTTGCTGTAGATTATCCCGGTAGTTGGAATGGTACAATAACTGATTCCTCAGGAACACAGACTATAGAAGGTACAGGTAATAAAACAATTGATTTAGGCAGTATTACCGGTAGTTTAAGAGTTAAAGTTGAAAAAAAAGATAAGGGCTCTGACACATTAACAGTATCGGCTATTAGAGGGGATGAAACTGTTAATTCAATGAATTCTTCCACGGGATCTGGTGAATTGGACGATGTAACATTGAGCATTTATTTAACATCTTAACATGTTTAGAAACATTCCCAGTATTCTTTTAAATTTTTTAGTATATGAGTTTTTCAACATTAAATGTCATAAAAAAATAACAATCGAGTAAATAGATATTATAATTAATATATTAATCCATCTGGAAGTTGATTAAAAATGTGGTTATATGTTGTAATTGCGATAATTATACTCCTTGTGATTGGAGTGGTAATAGGGCTTTATAATAGTTTGGTGAATCTTCGAAACCGTGTTAAGAATTCATGGTCTCAGATAGATGTTCAACTAAATAGGAGGGCTGATTTGATACCTAACTTGCTTGAAACAGTAAAGGGTTATGCTAAGCATGAGAAGGGTGTTTTTGAAGAGGTTACTCGCGCACGATCTGCGGTTATAGGTGCTCAAACTGTAAAAGAAAGTCAAGAATCTAATAATATGTTAACTGGAGCTTTGAAATCTCTTTTTGCTGTTGCAGAAAACTATCCTGATCTTAAAGCTAATCAAAATTTTCTGGAATTGCAGGGACAGCTTGCGGAAACCGAAAATAAAATTGCCTATTCCCGACAGTTCTACAATGACACGGTTTTAATGTACAATAATAAGTGTCAGATGTTTCCAAGTAATATCATTGCTAGTACTTTCCATTTTGAAGAAGCAGAATTCTTTGAAATTGAAGAATCAGTCAAAAACGTGCCTAAAGTAGAATTTTAGGAGTTGATATAAAATGAATAAAATTAGGTTAACATCGTTATTATTACTGTTTATATTAGTGCTGGCGTCATTTCCAATGATCGGCTTTGCTGCCGATGATGATGACAGAAGTTTCACTATTCCTAAGGCCACATTTGATCTTTATGTGCAGGAAAATGGGAATTTAAGGATTAAAGAAACATTACACTATTCTTTTTCTGGAACTTATAATGGTGTTTATAGGGATATACCTCTAAAGAATGGAGAAAAAATAGAAAATTTGGATATATCTACTTCTGGAGCTTATTCTGATTATCAAATAACAAATAAAACTGATATGACTTCGTTAAAGATTTTTCTTTACTCAGATGCTCAAAAAACCACTCCTATAACTAATAGGGATGTCGTGGTGACAATTGAATATGATTTTATAAACGTCATCAAAATTTACAATGACATTGCAGAATTACAGTTTAAAGTATGGGGTGAAGAGTGGGAAGTGGATGTAGGAGAATTAACAACTAATGTTCATCTCAAATCCCAGGAAGGGGTTAAGTATTGGTTGAACCCCCCTTACTATGTTTTAAGTGATGTTTGGGATGATTCTGTTTTGAAGGTAGTTACTAAGTCTATTTCCCCTGGAAATTATTTTGAGGTCAGAATGGCTATACCTAAAGATCAATTTGCAAACCCTGTCTTTGCAAAGCAATTAAATGAAAATGGAATGGCCATTATAGAAAAAATTCAGCAGGACTACAAAGATCAGATAAATTTTTACAGTATTCTTTACATGGTACTGGCAGTTATAATGCTTTTAAGCATAGTCATCCCAATTATAATCTACTTTAAATATGGAAGGGAACCTAAAACTACTTACCGTGGTGAATACGAACGCGAACTACCTACTAAAGATTCTCCTGCAGTGGTCAATGCAATCTCTGGAAAAGGATTTGGGAAAAGCGTTGGAAATCCTAATATGGACGGTTTCCAAGCAACCATTATGGATCTTATTAACCGTGGATTTTTGGGAGTATATACAGAAAAAAAAGGTCGAAAAAAGCAGGTTAATCTAGAAATAAAACAGAAAAGTTTTGAAGAACTTTATTCATTTGAAAAGCATGTTATCACTTTTTTAAGAAGATTTGCAGTTGATAATATCATTAATATGGATTATCTTAAAAAGGAGCTTAAAAAACAAGATAAAGCTAAATCTTTCAAATCTTCTTATGATGCTTGGGAAGGAGATTTAAATAATTTATTTTTAAACAAAAAAACTGATAAATTTTTCATAAAAACGGGAGATACTTATATAAAAACTTATGGTGTTCTGGCTATAATATTAGCCGGGATAGTATTCTTTTTTACTGTATTCAATCCTCTCCCTGCATCAATATATGCATTTTTAGCTTCTATAGTTCTTGGAGTAGCAGGAATAATTTCTATCATTCTACCAGAAAAGGTGGGTGGACGATGGACTCAAGAAGGGATTGATTATGATGCTAAATGGCAGGCTTTCAAAAAATATATTCAGGATTTCTCTTTAATTAAAGAATATCCTCCAGAATCAGTTGCGGTATGGAATAAATATTTGGTTTATGCTACTGCACTGGGGGTGGCGGATAAGGTTCGAAAATCCATGGAAATATCATTACCTGACGACCAGCTGGACCGGAGTGATTTATATTTATTCCATTACTATGGTGGTTATGCTTTACTTTCCTCAAGTCTCTCTACAGGTATGACTACTGTTAATCAAGGTGATGGTGGTTCTGGGGGAGTAGGAGGAGTAGGTGGAGGATCCGGTGGAGGGGGTGGAGGTGCATTTTAAACCCATTCACTTATCCCATTTTTTTTATATAACTAATTTAAAAAATTTATTAACTAAATATAAATTTTATGATGTGATGTGTTAGAATATGCTTTGCCCAAGATGCGGAACCGAAAACAAAGACAATGAAAAATTTTGTAAAAAATGCAGCAATCAATTAGCACAAGAAAACCATGAAAACACGAGAATTAAAAAAAAGAATTCTCGATTACTGGTTGTATTGGGTTATATTTTCGCTGTTTTAAGTGGTATCATTGGTGTTGTCATTGGAGTATATCTTTATACTCGTGATAATTCTTACTACAAGGTCCACGGTAGAAATATCATAATCGTAGCGGCTTTAGTTATAATTATTGGGGTTGGTGTATCTGTTTTTACCTTCCAATCTCTTAATAATTTATCATCCAATCAATTAGACGCCCCGACCACACCTCAAATTGAAACCAGCCAGTACAGTGATAATGTATTTTCATTTAATTACCCAAAAACATGGGTTATAAATGATACTCAAAGTGATTCTACGGGGAATGCTGTTTATATACTTGATCCTCAATTTGCAGCTGATTCTAATGCCCTCAAAGCAACAGCAGTGGGTATTATTTATTTAAGTGAATCATCTGATGTAAATAAGGATAATCTTGTAAATGACCTCACCAGCGCAATCACAAATCGTGTTACAACTCAAAAAACCACTGTGACTGTGGATGGGGTATCAGCAACACAAAGTATTGTTGAAGGAGATAATTCTCAGGGCCATAAATCCCAATATAAAATTATAAATTGGGAAAAAGAAGACAAAATTTACATAATAGCTTGTTTAGCCCGAGGATCAGACCTTGGAAACACTTTGGATAGTCAGAAAGCCTATTTTGATGTTATTATAAATAGTTTCCAATCAAAATAAGAAAACTCAAATTTTGATAGAAATTGTAGTTATAACTAACTACAATAACTTCTTTTTTTTTATTCATTGTCATTTAAAATTTTTTTCCTTGCAGGAAGAGTTTATTATCTATTAAAATATAAAAAATAATCAAACCACTTTTTTATTAAGCATTAAATGCAGCTAACTTATTAATTTATAATATTATTCTTCATAATACTCGATTTATAACTACAGGATAAGTATGTTTGATTATAATTATTAATTTAAAATTTTTATAATTCTCACAAACTTTTTTATACCTTGTTTCTAAAATAAGATTATGGCCTGTGATGAACCCTATGAGCTCTGAACTGTGATGAATGATGGGCGATCTGAGGCTATTTAATTCATTTAAATATTATTTTTTGATTCATATTTCAAATAAATCACCTAAAACTGTTTTTTTATCTGTTTTAACCAGCTGTGGAATTTTACCAATGCTCCCGGCTTGTTCTCCAACAACTATCATAACTCCTCTAAAGTATTCTCGAAAATTATCTGCCCTATCCAGGGAATTTTGAACAGCGTCGTGATCTGTTTTTCCCTGAGCATAATTAGCGATTGATGTAGCCAGAGCATCAGCTAAACTGGAGTGAGAAGCAAAAACAGTCACGGCATCTGACCTACCAAAACTAATAGAATGACCCACTGTCCCTGAGGAGGTGCATATTCCCATAGGTGTATCTTGGGGTTTTATCTGAAATCCAATTTCTCCCGAAAGTGATGAATTTCCTGCATAAAGGCCTGTAACTACTTTTTTATAAGTTTTTAAAGCAATATCTCCGCCATTATCTATGATGCTGTGTTTTGATCCGTTATCTGAGAGATAACTTAAACAAAGTTGAGAAATGGTACCGGCCACTGCAGCCATGGGGCCTACTTCTGCTTTCCTTGCAGCTTTTCCCATAATTTTCACAATCATAGGAGCATCATTTATGTTAATGGGATCTAATGAAGTTAAAAATTCAGGATTTCTTTTAATATACTCGTTAATCACCATTCTTTCTTTAAAAATTAGTTTGGAAATATCGTGATTTTCAAGATCGGTAATTAAATTTATCCTTGTTTCACCCATTCTGATTTTTTCTTGATTCATCAATTTTATATTAATTTCAAATAATATAACCTTAAATTAGTGAAGTATTCTTTTATCGGCGAACTTAAACATCATATTAAATTTATTATTTTATATTAAAACCTACTGTTTTTGCAAAAAAGATATTTAGGAGCTTAATAATAGTAGTAATGATATCTATGTTTAGTCGAAATAGAAAAAAATATGCTGGCGAGAGAGTTCTAAAGAGAACTAGGCCCAATATTTTTCTGCATTGTAAATCAGTAATTATCAAAATAATCATTGCTTTATTATTAATATCGTATTTTGGATCTATAGTTAGTT
Organism: Methanobacterium alcaliphilum; assembly: GCF_023227715.1. NCBI lineage: Archaea > Methanobacteriati > Methanobacteriota > Methanobacteria > Methanobacteriales > Methanobacteriaceae > Methanobacterium > Methanobacterium alcaliphilum. The sequence continues at coordinate 95,535 of NZ_JALKIF010000011.1, read as the reverse complement.
TTGCAGCTAAATTACAGATGGAACTTGTGAGTTATGCTCACTTACCTCTGGTAAAATGGACTGTTACAGTAATAGTTCTTTTGGTGTTGCTCCTATTTTTCTGGTCAGGATGGAATTTAGTCTCATGGCGAAGTATGGAGTATTTACTCACTAACCATAGGGTGGTTGTTCAAAAAGGTGTTATTCGCCGCAGAAAAACATATGTGCACTATGAAAAAATTGAAGATATTGCTATTTACCAGAGTTTTCTGGAGAGAATTTTATCATCAGGAGATATTGAAATATACAGTGGCCATGAAAATACACTCATTGTTTTAGAAGATGTTCCACACCCAGAAGAGATAGAATATCAAATTAATCAGCTAATGGAATCTACTTTTTCCAATCCCCGCAGATCCATGCCTTTACCTGAAAAACCTAAAAGAAAATTTTCATTTAGTGATCCGGAATATTGGAATTCTGTTAATAATGAGGAATATGATGTTCCTAGAAGACAAAATTATGAAACACCTGAAGATTTTGAAGATTCTAAACCTCCAGTTGGATCAAATGATCAAAATGATTCTTCAAAACCAGATAAACACATAATGGAACGACATTCTGATAAATTTAAAAGAAAAAACAGATAACTATAAACTTTTTTATTAATCTATATCGTGCTTTATCAAAAGACTTAAAAGATATATTTTATAATTTATATTATAACCATTTAAATCTATTTTATTAAAATTTCATAGCTATTTTGGGAACAAATAGGGGTATGTTTCACATTCATAAAAATTGCAGTGTTATCAGTTTTTTAATTAAATACTAAGTCTGGAAAGGAATAAAAATGAATCATTATGATATTTTGGTGGTTGGTGCAGGACCAGTAGGGTCTACTTTTGCCAGACAGATGGCTGAAAAGGGTTATAATGTAGGAGTTCTCGAAAGAAAAAAACAGATAGGTCTTCCTTTGCAATGTGCCGGGTTACTGGCTAAAAAGGTGAAAAAAGTCAATATACTGCCTGATGAATTTATTATTAATAAGGTAAAAGGGGCATATTTACATTCACCTTCAGATCATATTTTAAAAGTTTCAAAAGAAAAACCAGAAGCTTTTGTTTTAGATCGTGTCAAATATGATCAATATTTGGCTGAGATTGCAATCTCCGAGGGCGCTCAAATAATGCTTCAGCAGAATGTTTGTGAAGTTGATTTAAAATCAGGAAGAGTTAGAACTAATGGTGGTAAAGAATTATCTGCGGATATTATAGTTGATGCCGGAGGACATAATTCTGTTTTATCTAAACAATTAGATCCTAAATCTAAAAAATTTGAAGCGGCACAATATAATTTGAAATTTGAGGGATCAATATTCGAACCAGAATTTGTTAATTTACATGTTAATGAGTATATTTCACCAGGTTTTATATGGTGCATACCCATATCTGAAAATGAGGTCCGCATAGGTCTTTTTGGAAGAGATAATTATGCAAATTTAAGTATATTTTTGAATAAATTTATTAAATCTCATTATAATGAAACCAATTTTAAAATAATTAAAAAGCACCATGGTTCCATACCCATTGCTAATTTTAATAAAAAGATTATAAAAGAAAGATCCCTGCTTTTAGGTGATGCAGCTGCTCAGGTTAAACCCACAACTGGAGGCGGCTTAATAATCGGATTTGCTGCAGCAAAAATGGCCAGTGAAGCAGCTTCTAATGCTCTAGATAATGAGGACTTATCCTTATTAAATCAATATGAAATAGAATACCATCAAAAATATGATAAAGAACTTAAAAATCAGTTGAGAGTTCAAAAAACATTTGAAATGTTAACTAATAATGATCTGGATAGTATGTTCTTAAAATTAAAAGAAAAAGGGGCAGATGAGTTGATTTCGGAATATGGTGATATGGATGATCAATATGCTTTAATAAAAGAGTTCATCAAACGAGGACTTATCTTTTCTATTCTACCATCAGTTTTATACAGGAGGGTATCTGAAATATGGAAATATTTCTAATTTTATCAAGAGAACATGAAACACTCCCTTCCGGTGAGGTAAAAGCAGTTTTAGAAGCTGAAGAGATAGAATATGATATAAAGTATGATGAGGGGGGAGTAATGGTTATTGATTCTCCTGCAAAAATTACATCAATTTTAGGCAAAAGAATGGGCTATGCCCATGAAATTTGCGATCTCCTTTTTGAAACTACTTTAGAAAACTTGGAAAAAGATTTCACTTCATTTAATTGGAGTAGTGTCCTGGAAAAAGACTTTGCAGTACGAGTAAAAAAAATCGAATCAATAACTGAATTAGATTCTTTAAAAACGGAAAAAAAGTTGGGAAATATTGTCAAATCTCAGTCAAATAATGTTAAAGTCAATTTAGAGAGTCCTTTAACATTTATTAGGATACTAGTAGCTGGTTCAAAAGTAATGGTGGGTAAAAGGAGTTTTAAGATTAATAAAAAACATTTTTATGAACTCAAACCACATAAAAGGCCATTTTTTTACCCCGGTTCTATGAGCCCAAAACTTGCGCGGTGTATGGTCAATCTTTCACGTATTAAAAAAGGGGATCTTTTAATGGATCCGTTTTGCGGTACAGGTGGAATCCTTATTGAAGCTGGAATAGTAGGGGCTAGGCTTATTGGCACTGATATTGATGAGAAAATGGTTAATGGTACTGTGGAAAATCTTAAACACTGTGGTATAAGTGATTTCCATATTTTTCAATCTGATGCGCGTAATTTAGATCTTGAAGAGAAAGTTCGCGCTGTGGTTACAGATCCACCTTACGGTATTTCTGCATCTACTGCTGGTGAAGATAGTGGAAAACTTTACAGTGATTTTTTAATATCTGTAAGTGATAATATGGTGGAAAAAGGCCGTATTTGCATGGCAACTCCTCATTATGTGGATGTTAATGAGTTGATTAAAGGTACAAAATTTAAAATATTAGAAAGACATGAAATAAGAATGCATAAAAGCTTGACCCGGGTCATTTCAATAATGGAAAAAAATGACTGATATTTACATGGGTTATTTAAATTTTTCTTAGATTTTAAAGCAAATGCAACTTAATCAAATTTAATTAATAAAAAAAAATAAGGGGATTTCAGTGCAAGTCAGATTTTTAGATACTACGCTTAGGGATGGAGAACAGACCCCTGGAGTTTCATTAACTCCTGATGAAAAACTTAGAATAGCTCTTAAATTGGATAATTTAGGAGTGGATATTATTGAGGCTGGATCGGCTATTACTTCTAAAGGCGAAAGGGAAGGAATTAAAAAAATTACAAGCGAAGGTCTTTCTGCGGAAATCTGTAGTTTTGCACGAGCTGTAAAGGTAGATATAGATGCTGCATTAGAATGTGATGTGGATAGTGTACATCTGGTTGTTCCTACTTCTGATTTGCATTTAAAACATAAACTTAGAAAAACTCGAGAAGAGGTTCTACAGCAATCAATTGAAAGTACTCAGTATGCAGTCGATCATGGATTAATTGTTGAATTATCTGCAGAGGATTCTACACGTAGTGATATGGATTATCTTTCTCAAATATTCGAAGAAGGAATTGGGGTTGGAGCTAAACGGATATGTGCATGTGATACTGTGGGGATGCTCACTCCTGAGAAATCTCACGATTTTTACAGTCAATTAAGCAAATTAGGTGCGCCTTTAAGTGTGCACTGTCATAATGACTTTGGTCTTGCTGTTGCCAATTCATTATCTGCTTTAAGAGCAGGTGCCAGTGAAGTTCATGCCACTATAAATGGTATTGGTGAGAGAGCGGGAAATGCTTCATTAGAAGAAGTTGCTGTTGCACTTCATTCATTGTATGGAACAAAAACAGATATTAATATTCAACAGTTGTATGAAACCTCTAAAATGGTTGCGAGGTTAACTGGTGTTTATTTACAACCTAATAAAGCTATAGTTGGGGAAAATGCTTTTGCACATGAGTCTGGAATACATGCAGATGGTGTTATCAAAAAAGCAGAGACTTATGAACCTATAACTCCTGAATTGGTTGGCCATCAGAGAAGATTTGTTATGGGTAAACATATTGGTACTAAACTTCTCCAGAAACGTGTCGATGAACTTGGATTGAAAGTAAATCAGGGGCAATTGATGCAGATCTTTGAAAGAGTTAAATCATTAGGTGATATGGGTAAATGTGTCACTGATGTGGATCTTCAGGCAATAACTGAGGATGTATTAGGATTTGTTCAGGAGAAAATGGTTGATTTAGAAGAAGTAACCATTGTTTCTGGTAATAAAGTCATACCTACGGCATCAGTAAAGCTTAAAATAGATGATAAAGATATTTTGGAAGCCGGTGTAGGTTTAGGTCCAGTCGATGCGGCAATTGTGGCAATAAAGAAAAGTATTGCTGATTTTGCAGATATTGAATTGGAAGAGTATCACGTAGATGCTATCACTGGAGGTACTGATGCCCTTATTGATGTTATTGTTAAACTCAGATATGAAGATAGGGTTATCAGTGCTAGGAGTACCCAACCTGATATTATCATGGCCAGTGTGGAAGCATACTTGAGTGGAGTAAACAGGCTTCTGGCAGATAAAAAGGAAGATATTAAATCTTAATTTTTTGTAGGCACCTATGCCGTATTATAAACATTTAATATTTTTTAATAACTTTAAAAGTGTTGTCATGAAAATTCAGGAAGATATGCCTCGTATTATTATCATGGGATTCAAATCAGAAATTAATAATGTAAAGAGTACATTGAATCAAGTAAATTCAATTTTAAAGGATTCAAGCGATTGTACAATACAATTATTAAATGCTAAAGCAGTTGCAGGAAAAGAACATATTTTACACGCTACAATACATGCTATATTGTCATTTAAGAGAAAAAATAATATAGCAAATGATTTAGGAATGGAAATTTGTGTTAGAACCTCGGCACAGCGACAAATATCTCGAGCTATTAAGATTTTAGGGCTTAAAGAGGGTTCTATGGATATCTGCGCAGTTTTTGTGGGATGTTCTAATGATATGGTAAGTGAAGTGAATTCTATTTTCAAACGGGATGATAGTATTTTAGATGCAGATGAATCTATTTTAAAAGAGATATACAATATAAAAAATGAAGAAATAGGTTTAATGGGTAACGTGAACTATATTCTAATGGAAAAATCCACGACTTTAATTTTAGATACATGAAAATATTAATGAAAGCTTCTTTAAAAGAGTATGTTATGGACATGCTCTTTTATTTCTACGAGGGTATTTTTGTTTAAACAAGCAGCATCTAAATTTTTAATTTCTATACAAACAGCTTTTTCAAGGACACGGTCATAAAGGGGGCATTTGGTTATGATACTTTTCCCATCTGCATTTATTAATTGCCGTAATTTATAAGAATCAGTTTTTGGATCTCTAGATGGAACAATAACATTAATACCTCTTTTATCTTTATGAAAAACCGTTAAAATATTTTTTTTAAGAAAATTACAAGCTTCAATTGTTTTGGATAAACTAGAACTTGCATTTTTTATTTCTTGAACCATACCTGCACAAGTTATGGGGTCTGCTCTTAACATTTTCAATAAAAAAGCGGATTTTTGAAGAATTTGAGGGTCATTGGTGGAGATAAAACCTCCGTTTCCAACATTTACAATTTTCGGAGAACCAGTTGATGCTATTATAACATCGGTGTGTGTACCATTGCATAATCTTTTCTCAACATCACCTACACTTCCAGAGGCATCTTCTATTAGTAAAATTCCATTTTGGTGACAGACATCATATAATTCTTTAATAGGTTGTTCTCCAGTGTAACCTGCAAAACTAGTTAGAAATAATGCAGAAGGAACTACTTTTTGCGTATTTAAATATTCTTCAAGGAGATCTGGATAAATCAAACCTTTTTCAGTGGGGATTAAATTATATTCTTGGTTTAAAAAATTTGCAATTTTCTTTAAACCGCTCCAGGCGCCCTGATCTGGAAAAATAAAGGGGCCGTTAATTGAATTCATAACAGACATTATGGCAGAATTTCCACTGTTAACTATTTTAGCATGATTGTGTTGGGTTATTTTTTTCACATTTTCTTCTGCCACTGTAATTTCTGGGGCAATTCTATGAGCTATTTTGGGGTTCAAGGCGGTTTTGCTCATTAATTTCTGTGTTTTTGAAGAGGGCTTTTTAAATTGTAGATTCAATAAAATCAACTCTATTAATTAATCATTACTTTTTAAAAAAGTTATCTAATGTTGTTTGTCTTGATCTTAAAACTTCTTTTAGAAGATCACTCTTTTTTACAAACTTACTCATTGGGATTTTTAATTTACTCCCGACGTATTTTAAAGATGATTTAAGATCTTCAAATTCAGTATAAGGTTGTTCCATAGCATACTTGATGTTTTCACGCACATTAAAAACTCCCAATGGGACGTAACCAGAATAAGCTTCTCTTAAAACAATAACTCCTGCCTGTATTTTTTCTTTATCAAGAGCATCTAGGACACCCATTTTACATGTGTAATAACAGCCACCTACTCTTGAATATTCTTTTTTACCGCCGTTATTTTCATAATCTGAGAATATGAGTTCTTCTTTACCTAAAACGCGTATAAAAGCTTCCATCCATTCATACTGCCATTCAGTAGGGATCAAAATAACTGCATAATAATTATTTAAGCTGGAAAATTCATAAACCCTATGCATATCTAATATATTGTAATTTCTAACTCTTTTTAGTAAATAATCAGCTAAGGTACTATCGCAAGCTGTAATTGACCACCGGGTAGGCACCAAACGTCTTCTTTTTTCAGTACCCATAGCACCTACAGAGAATGCTTTTTGCATACTTGAAAATGGAACTTTCTCTTGATGTAAATCAGTCAAAGCGTCCTTTGCTTTTAAATCAGTATCATAAAACGCTTTTTCCAGTTCACGGTCCCATTTAACACTATCTATATCAAACTTTTCCAGTATGGCGCTGGGTCCATGGGGTGTGGTTTCTTCACTAAAAGAGAGTCCTCTTGGACGTTTATTGAATTTTGCTTCACTATCAATTGATTTAGATGCCATTGAAATATCTTGAAGTTTTTGCACGAACGAATTATCAATGTCTTGAATACCAATGCGCTGTTTTCCACGTACCAGTGATAAACGGTATCCAATAATGTCTTCCTGAGTTTTTTGTCCGGGAATCCATGATTCTGGTGAATCCATTATATAAGTATCGCCCTGTTGAGGAACCATCATAGGCCCTGCATAAACCTGGGGATAGTTCCAGCTACCTATAAAAACAGAGGGTGGTGTGCTCCCATCCAGTTCTTGACCTACATTCACTGACCGCATTTTCATATTAGCGGTGAGTTTCTGAAGATAGGCATTTTTACTTCTTATCATAATTGGAAACTCCCGAGAATATATTATATCTCTTTTCTAGGAATAAAACTCAAGGAAGCAGAATTCATACAGTAACGCAGCCCTGTAGGGTCTGGACCATCTTTAAACACGTGCCCCAAATGAGCATTGCACCGGGCACATAAGATTTCTGTTCGGAGCATTAATAAACTATGGTCCATTTTTTTTATTATATTTTCTTCAGCTACAACATCCCAAAAACTGGGCCACCCCGTCCCAGAGTCGAATTTTGTTTTTGAATCAAAAAGATCAGTTCCACAACACACGCACCGGTAAATTCCATCTTTGTGATAGTCGTGGTATTTCCCTGTAAAAGCTAATTCGGTTCCTTTTTTCCGCGATACTTCAAATTGTTTATTTGATAGAATATTTTTCCATTCTTCATCGCTTTTACATATTTTATCGACCTGTTCTATTTCACCTGTTTTGACAAAATAAATAAATATTTTGCTATTTTCGGATTTTTTTGAAATCATAATTCTAAACTAATATTTGTAATTCTTTAAATTAAATTTCTTTGGTTTCGATATGATTCTTTAATTAGGACTTAGATTATCAAACTTATCAAAAAAATAATAATCATTTCACATTAGCTGAAATGTATTTAATAAACCATATCTAATTTTAAATATATGGTCCCTTTGAAGATTAATAATTCAAATTCGTGGGTGTTGTTATGAAAACAATTTTATGTTATGGTGATTCTAATACTTGGGGATATAACCCGGCCACAGGAGATCGGTTTAATAGGGATAAACGATGGCCCGGAGTAATAAGAAATGATCTTGGGGAAGGTTACCATATTATTGAGGAAGGATTAAATGGCCGCACTACAGTATGGGATGATCCATTGCATGGGGGTTATAAAAATGGTAAAAACTATTTAATTCCATGTTTATCTACTCATAAACCTTTAAATTTAGTCATATTATTTTTAGGAACTAATGATTTGAAAATGAGGTTTTCACTATCTGCTTTCGAAATCTCACAAGGATTAAGAGTTTTGACAGACATTATTCTTAAAAGTGAATCTGGTATAAATGGAAGGCCACCTCAACTACTTTTAATCGCCCCTCCACCTGTTAAAACTATCCCGCCCATTTCTCGATTTTCTGAAGAATTTAGTGAATCTGAAATTAAATCTCAAAAATTAGGTGAATATTATCAGCAAGTTGCTGAAGAATATGGCTGTGAATTTTTTAATGCTGCACATATAGTCACTTCTAGCAGTTTAGATGGTATTCACCTGGATGAGAAGGAACACATCAAGTTAGGACATAAATTAGCAGAATTTGTTAGAAATTTAAATCTATAAATTATATTTAAGGTAGTTTTATGAATTCAAAAGAAATTAAAGGTATTTTAATTGATTTAGGTGCAGATATATCTGGTATATCTAGTGTGGATAGATTCAAAGATGCTCCTGGAGGATATAATCCCACTGACATATTCTTGAATGCAAATCTGTGATTGTTTTCGCTAAAAAAGTTCCAAAAACTTCGCTGTTCTCCAGCACGGCTGTTCCTTACACCAACATTAATCGAATTCACAGATCATGTTGATTCTCTTGCAATCAACTTATGTTCTATTCTGGAAAATAAAGAAGTATATTGTGTTCCCATACCTTCTGAAGACCCTTATGAATATTGGGATCAAAAAAATATGAAAGGCCGGGAATTTTATCACTGAGACATGCCGGGTATTTTGCGGGCCTGGGAACATTAGAAAGAAATACCCTTCTGGTAAATAATAAGTATGGCAACATGATTTTTATAGGGGCCGTTTTGGTAGATATTGAATTAGAAGAAGATCCAATGGTTACTTATCTTTGTTGCTCTCCAAAATGCAGCATATGTATTGATTCATGTCCTCAAAAAGCATTAGATAGAATTACTGTTAACCAAAAGCTCTGCCGAACACATTCGATGCAGGCTAATAAGAAGGGTCATATTTTGTATTCTTGCAGCAAATGTAGAAGTATGTGTCCTAATTTTGATGGAATTAAAAAAGCAATTTAATTTAATTTTTACAAGGAATCAAAAAGATGTTAAGCGATAAAAAAAAGAAGGATAGGGAAAAACGAGGTGAAATTACTCAAAAAGATCTCCAACCCTATTTAAACTGTTCTTCGGATCAATTACTCATCTTACTTAATGATAGTGAAGCGAAAAAAAGAACTATTGCTGCTACTATCTTAGGAAAAAACCATTCTAACAAATTTGTTATTGAAATGCTCTGTTTATCCTTTAAAAAAGAAAAAGCACTTTATTCTCGCATAGCCATATCTGAAGCTCTTTCAAATATAGGCAAAAGTAGTGTTCCTTATTTGGTTAATCTTCTGGGTAAAATTGGCAGCAATCAAGAAAAATCACTACCTGAAAAATACTTTAATAAAAAAAGTTACCCTTTAGCTAGAGACATGGCGGCCAGAACACTGGTAAAAATTGGAAACCCTGCCACGCCTTATTTGATCGATGTTCTGGAAGATGGTGATGATTTTGAAATACAACAAGCACTGGATGCTTTAGGGGGTATTGCTGCAAAAACAAGTGATCATCGAGCACTAAATTCGATTTTAAAACTAGTCCATACACATAATATGGATTCATTAAATGAAGTAACATTGTGGAAAGTATGTAGATGTTTAAGTGGTTTTAAGGGGAGTGAAAAAGCTTCTAGAGTATTAGTTGATATTATAAAAACAAATCCGGAAGACCCTATTGTCTGGGAATCTGTAAGGAGCTTAGGATATATTGGAATCACTTCAATGGATATAAACAGATTAATTGAAAATAGGGCGAACTATGAACATCCAGAGATACAAAAAGCTGTTAAAAATGCTTTAGCAATGATAAACTATATTTAAAATAAAAATAATCATAATTTTTTCAACTGCCCGATATAATAAAATCCCTTGGATTCATTACCATTCATAGTATCATAAATCATTTCTTCGAAAACTATCTGTTTAAAATTTTTAGTTATTCTAAAAACATGTTCGGAGGTATGATGTCTTAATATAGCTCCTTCTGGAAGTTCAAAAATTCCATATGTTCCATATTTGTCTTCGAATTTTTGGTATCGACTAATATTACGTTTATCTGTATTAATGGAGTAATCATTTATATATAAAATTCCACCGTCTTTTAAAACTCTTGAGATTTCTTCAACTATTTGGTCTTGTTTATGGGAATCGGGAGTGCAAGTTAAAACTGCAATAAGGATGACAGCATCAAATTCATTTTCTGGAAATGGTAATGTATCTTCGTCGTTTTTAAAAATATTTAGATCTGGGTAGTTTTTAAGGCCACGATCAATCATGCCTTGGGAGAAATCCATACCTGTCAAATTAATAAACCCCTGGTGGTGGAGTTCATTTAAAGTTCGACCATAACCACAACCCACATCCAGTATATTCATATTCTTAGAAACGTATTTTTCAAATTCTTTCATCTGCAAGGGGTGGGAAAATCCTTTTTTGAGGCTACACTGTCCCAATAGCCACGTTGATCTGGAATTATATTCATAAAAATCATCATTAGAGTAATTTATTTTAATTAATTAATACTTTCTAAAAATAGTTGTTTAAATTCTTTCTTTATAGCCCTGTTCCTTAAATTTAATAGTGAATTTTGTTCCAATAGATCTATCTAACTCTAAATCACCATCAATTTGATTTGTAAGATTATTTATTAATTGCATACCCAGAGTTTTTGTTTTATTCAAATCGAAATTCTCAGGTAGCCCTATTCCATTATCCTTCACTACCAATTTATAATTGGATTTTTCTTTTTTAAGTTCGATAGATATCTCGGCATTTTCATAACTTTCAAGATCTGAAAAAGCATATTTAAGTGAGTTACTAACAAGTTCATTAATTAAAAGCCCCAGGGGAATAGCTGTTTCCATATCCAATACCAAGTTATCCACATTTATTTTTAATTCAATCTTGTTTTCTTGGGAATTATATGCGGCGAAAAGTTCCTCGAGTAAACTCTTAATGTAGTCTAATAAGTTAATATGGGCAAAATCTGGAGAATCATATAATTTTTCATGAATAATGGCCATTGATTTAACCCTGCTTTGGCTGCTTTTAAAAATTTCAATATCTCTTTTATCTTTTAAGGATTTTGCCTGTAGATTCAGAAGGCTGGATATGATCTGCATATTATTTTTTACCCTGTGATGAAGTTCTCTTAGAACCAGTTCTTTCTCTTTTAGAGATGTTTTATATTTTTCTTCGGCAGATTTAATAGAACTGATGTCAGTCATGCTAAACACAACCCCATCATAATTTTTTTGTTCATCAAAAAGAGGATTTCCTAAAGATTCCATCCACACATAATGGCCATCAGCACATTTGAAACGGTGCTGAACACTACCTGGAGTATATGAAAGATTGGATTCAATAAATGTGCTCATTACTTTTTCCACATCATCTGGATGTGTTTTTTGTATAAAATCGAATACATTTTTCCCTAAAACATCTTCAACTTCATAACCCAGCACACTCTTTACTGAAGGGCTTATATATTGAAATATTCCTTCCTGGTTAACATGGCCTACTAAGTTGAGCATGTTATTTGTAACTAAACTAAGTAATTTTTCTCTATCTTCGAGTTCTTTTTCTGCTTTTCTTCTTTGAAGCAATACAGAAGCAACATTTAAAAAAGTTTCAACATATCTAAGTTTTTCATTATCATATTTAGTCTTAGTAAGTATATTGGCACTTCCAAACATCTCGCCCTGCCAGGAAAAACCCATAACATATGTTTTTTTTATTCCAAATGTTTTCTCTAGTATCTGACAAGTTCTTTGTGGAATTTTACCGGCAGTTATATAATAAATCCCTTCATCTATTTCATGCAGTTTGCCACTTGAGAGAAAAGTTCGAGTTTCTGGATCAAATTTCGTAATAGGAGTATAAAATTCATCTATTTTCACACCAGCAATTTTTTCACTAAGTGCCATTAATTTAGGGTTACTTCCGTAAATACTGTGAACTTTTAAACTTTTTAAAGATTCATCATAGATTGAAAGTAGAATGTAAGATTTTGTTAATATATCTTTTATTTTTTTACCAATATATTCAAAAATTTCATTTTCAGAGTCTAAAGTAATTTAAATCAAAAATAATACGGGATATAGAATTATTTTCACCCATAATCCGATCTATTTTAAGATTAGAATCGTTTGGGTCTATTTCAGGGTCTTCTTCAGATTCTTTTTTTTCACCCATTTTTATCCCCTCAATCTATAAATTATCTATATTTAAAAATATTAATAATTGGTGTTTTTTTCAGAGGTAAGTTTTTTTCAAGGCAAAGTTAATAATATGAAAACTAATTATTTAAGTCTAAAAAACTGTTTGAAATGCTTTAAGTTAATAATATAAAAAACATAAAGATGAATTAATATATTTTTAATTTCATGGGGATGTTCTATGACTAAAAATCAGAAAATAGGTTCTCAAATAAATAAGATTTGCATATATGGTGTTGGTGGTGTTGGTGGATTTTTTGGAGGTACTATGGCACATAATCTTGCAAAAAAAATGGATAAATCTTTAGAAATAGGTTTCATAGCTCGAGGAGAACATTTAAAAAAAATTAAAGAGAATGGTTTGATTTTAAAAACACTCCAAAAAGAGATAACTGTGCATCCCCAATATGCGGGTGATGATTTTAAAAAATTGCAAAGTCCTGATTTAATTTTACTCTGCGTCAAAGAATATGATCTTAATAAATCAGTTAATGAAATTTCTCAAAATATTGATGAAAACACAATCATACTTCCATTATTAAACGGAGTTGATATATACCGCAGAATAAGGGAAAAAATCTCTAAAGGGATAATACTGCCTGCTTGTGTATATGTAGGAACCCATATTGAAAAACCAGGGGTAATTGTTCAAAGTGGAGGGGATGGAAAGATAATAGTAGGGGATGATCCGGAAAATCCTGATTTTGATATGGATATATTATTAGATCTTTTCAAATATCTAAAAATTAATAATGAATATCAGGCTGATGTGTTTCCAGCCATTTGGGAAAAATATATTTTCATTACATCATTTGGATTGGTTTCTACGGCATATGATAAAACTTTAGGAGAAATAATGGAAAATAGTGAATTAAAAGATTTGGTTAGGGATGTAATGAGGGAAATTTTAACTCTTGCTGAATTAGAAGGAGTAAAATTACATAATAATATCATCACGGAATCATTAGAAAAGGGGAATAATTTCCCCTATGATACCACTACCTCTTATCATAAAGATGTGCAATTAAAGGGATCAAAAAATGAAGGTGATCTTTTTGGGGGAACAGTAATTCGATTAAGTGCACAATATGGTATTAAAAGTCCTTTGAGTGAGAAATTGTATTCAATTATTCAAGACAGGACCCATTAAATATTAACTATTCATTTGCAATGGTTTTTGATGGAAAATGAATAAATCTCTTAATAATTGAATGGTATTCAAACCTTCTGCAGAACTTCATGTTTTAATTAGGGATAAAAAATAAAAATTTAATAAACTTTTTTTTTTAAAAGTTTTTTTTTTCTTAAGCAAATTCAATAGTACTTGGGGGTTTATCACTTACGGAAAGTGCTACGTGTGTTACTTCCGGTATTTCAGCAGTGATCCTTCTGGATATTATTTTGACCATTTTCCATGGTAGTTCTGGAACATCTGCAGTCATAGCATCCATAGATTCAACCATTCTTAGTACTACTAGATACCCGTAATCCCTGATATCTCCCTTTACTCCAGTAACTTTAGTATCTGTTAAAACAGCAAAATACTGCCACAGTGTTTCATCTAAACTTTCTTTATGAACTTCTTCTTCAACTATGGCATTTGCTTTTCTACAAATTTCGATTTTTTCTGGAGTTAGCTTACCAACTACTCTAACTGCTAGGCCGGGGCCAGGATATGGTTGGCGAAGAACCATTTCATTGGGAAGCCCTAATTCGCTTCCAATAATCCTTACTTCATCTTTGTAGAGTTCTCTTATAGGTTCAATAAGTTCTAAAACCAACCCATGTGGTAAGGCTACATTGTGATGTGATTTGATATCCCCTTCACTTTCAATCCAGTCTGGGGCAATGGTTCCCTGTACCAAGAATTCAGCATCAACTTCTTCTGCCACCCGTTCAAATACATTGATGAATATTTCCCCAATGATTTTTCGTTTTTCTTCAGGATCACTTACTCCATCGAGGGCAGCTAAAAATTCTTCTGAAGCGTCAACATAACGGAAATTAAGACGTGGTTCAAATGTTTTTTGTACATATTCTGCTTCACCTTCTCTTAAAAGACCGTGATCCACAAATACTGCAATTAAATTTTCTCCTAACGCTTCTTTAGTTAATACTGATGCCACAGAACTATCAACACCACCAGAAAGTGCTATTACAGCTGTTCCGTCCCCAACAGTTTTTTTAATTCCTTCAATCGATTCTTTAATAAAATCAGATGGATTTAACATGTTTTTCACCAAATATATAAATTTTAATTATTATAAAAAGATAAAATAATTTTTATTAAAGTATTGTTTTTAATTCATTTTAAATTAATTTATCTAAATATTTTACACTATTTTATCTGTTAATTATATAAATGTTGCACGTAAATAAAAGCAAAATTTTATTAAAATTAAAGAATGGGAATTGATTCTAACAAGTTACTATTTATTTATAGTACTAATTTTCTGGTGTATTGGGAATTAAAAACTCGGCTATGCCATAACCCTCTTTACCATTCCAATTATATCTGGAAAGAGTTTCTATAAGTAACATTTTTTCATCAATGGGAATCATTCCAAATCGAACCACTTCTCCTTTTACCAGGTATTCACATCCTTTTTTGTCAAATAAAGTCATTGAAAATTTATAAGGGATTTTATTATTAAATTTTAGTGATATATCTGATTTTATTAATGCTACATTTTTTGAACCTGTGTAAAAATATCCTGCGTCTATATCTCCTTCTTCTACAGAAAGTTTTGTTATATTAAAAGATTCATGGTTAGAAAAATGGGAATTAATCCACATCCACATCTTAGGAGAATCCCAAGCCCTTATTCCCCTACTTAAATCTCTTTCTCCCAAGGCATCAATCTCAAATTTTTCACTATCAATTTCAATTTTGCCAGACGCTTTTCCAAATTGTTCATAGTGTTCGGATGCCACATTCGATGATAATTCTGTTTGTTTTTCATCAACACAATCCACATAATCCATGATTGGATTTAAAGATTCCCAAATAATATCCATTTTAACCTTAAATTTAGTTTTATTTAATGGACTAAAAATAGGGCCATCATATTTAATTTTCCATTTATTGGGTTCAATTTCTTCATAATCTAAACCACCAATTTTTAACGGCTTAGAATCGCAGGGGGATTCTAATTTAACTCCAGCAGTCAAGTTAGGTGACATTAAGTAGAAGAACATTGATTTCTCATTTTTATTAACCTTATTCCCAATGCGCATAAAAGCGGTTAAATCATTTTTCTGGTCATGAAAATTAAAATAATAGCTTTCATTCCATTCTTCTTGTTTCTTAAGAGTTTCTAAATCAACCATACTATTGCTCCGATTCATATCTTACTTTTTTTGTTCTAAATAGGGATAATTTTACCTATTCCATATAATGATAATATTTTTTATATTATGATGGGTTGCGTTTTTAAAAATATATGGATGGTCCGGGATGGTGAGGAATGCGATGTAAATGATGATAACCTTTAATCATTTACTCTTTTTTATAAACCGTACCTTCGTTACCATCTATAATTAATTCATTCCCTGTCTTGAAAATTTTAGTGGCTCCCTTAACAGCAGTTACAGCTGGTATCCTATATTCACGGGAAATTACGGCCCCGTGTGATAGTATCCCTCCGGTTTCTGTGATAAGACCACCTATTTTTGAAAAGATTGCAGTCCATGCAGGGTCAGTGTTACTGGTAATGAGGATCTCATTTTCTTCAAGTTTTGAAAGATCTTCAATGGATTCAATTATTCTAGCTATGCCTTGGAATGTCCCGGGGCTTGCTGCTGCACCGTAAACTGCATTTTTACCATATTCCATAACCGTATCGTCAAATTCGATTCCATTTTTTA
This sequence comes from Methanobacterium alcaliphilum, assembly GCF_023227715.1. Taxonomy (NCBI): domain Archaea; kingdom Methanobacteriati; phylum Methanobacteriota; class Methanobacteria; order Methanobacteriales; family Methanobacteriaceae; genus Methanobacterium; species Methanobacterium alcaliphilum. The sequence goes on along the minus strand of NZ_JALKIF010000011.1, from coordinate 79,006 downwards.
AAAATTTAGGGGGAAGAGATGATTTGTATCTAAAAAATTCCTTTTTCCTTTTAAGAACTTCATCCATTAGTTCAAGGATGCTTTTATCCGATGAAACTCCATCAAAAAAAGAAAATAATTCTTTTTCATGAAGGAAAAAAGCATCGTCAATTTCAGCAATAATTTTTTTCAAAACCAATCTTTTTGCCATTTCTTTGAGTATTAATCTTTGACGGAAAAGCAGGTGGTCTAAATAAAATCTCTGATTTTCCCGGAATGTTAAATAGGTCTGAGCTAAATTTAAAACCACAGAAAATATTTTAGCTTTAAAATAACCCCTTTTCTGTTTTTTTATCCTAGTGAAAACTTTTTTTTCAGTTTCAGCTCTATGTCTTTGACTTTCCAATTCTTTCTTTCTTAAATCCAAATCAGATGAGGAGAGTAATTTAATAACCTCTAAAACGTAGGCTTTATCTTCCTGCCAACGTGGATACAATATTTCACGAGTATTGGATCTGTGGCCGTAATCTTCAATAAACAAATCAAAATCTTTCTTAAAATTATCATTAATTGAGATCAATTCTTCAATCTCGGTCTGACCTAAAGAACTTAAATCCGGGGTGGCATTTATTTTTTGTAATAAGTAATGATCTTTTCTCATGATTTGAGCTAAATCAGAAAATCGTATATTCATTTCCACTGTTTTATTATCATCTAAACCTGAAATTAAACCAGCATAAAGAGATCCATCTTTATCATCCAACCACTTCACCAACCAGTTTTTTATCATAAGATTAGTGGCTATAGAATGAGAAACCATACCATATCTTATCAATTGATAGTGTTTGATTCCCGATTTTTCAATATCATCATAAATAGGAAGTAAATCCGAGTCACTCAGTGTGGATAAATCAGTTTGATCAAAATCTCTGCATTTTTCCATAAAGTCATTAGCCCATTTTAGATAGGCCTTATTTGTCCGATGCATCATACCATCTGGATCGCGAATAGCAACTAAAATCTGAGATATTAATGTTTTGTGTAGTATTGATGGATAGCGGGATATTCTCTCTTGATCTTCAAGGGGGAAATAATTTAATAACTCTTTAGACCTTGCAAATTTGGGATAATACGAAAAAGCTTTTTCTAAAACCCAAGTATTGAAATAAACTCTTGATTTATGGAGTTTTAAAAGTTTAGTGTTTGTTATTTCTTTATATCCCATTATACGGGCGCCTTCATGATTAACATAATCTGTAAGCATTTTACCCATTACATCATAAAAAAGGGGTGTTGTAGCATCAGCCCAGTATTCATCCCCATATGCTCGTGTCCATAAAATATCGTCTTTATCTGAGGTATCACTTAATGTGGTTACAGGTCTTGATTGAAGAATATAAATTTGAGGATTTTCAGGACTTTTTCCACATTCAATGGCCCATTCAATATCCTGTGCCAGATTAAAGAATTTTTCAAGATTAAGGGCAATTTTTAATAAACGTTTCAGTATTTCATTGTTAAGGCTGGATTTCATCATCTGTTCTTCATTAATATCAATTAATGCATTTTCACCATTTTTGAGGAAATAGCCTTTTTCTTTTTCTTTAATATTTTTTTCAAGTATAGTTCCATCACGACTCATAACAAAAATATCAGGGGTAACTATTCCTGATGCAATAGATTCACCCAAACCCCAGGTGGATTCAACTACAATATCATCATTACCATTAACGGGGTTGGTGGTGAATGTCACCCCACTTATATCTGCATTGACCATTTTCTGCACTATTACTGCTATTCCTGCAACATTTATCTCGCTGTCTAAATGCCCAATGGATGAATCATGTCTGTATTTGATGGCACGGTGATTCCAGTAAGATGCCCAGCATTCCACGATTTTTTTTAAAATATCTTCTTTTTTAATATTTAGAAAACTATCTTGCTGTCCAGCAAAACTGGCATCTGGAAGATCTTCAGCTACAGCAGATGACCTAACTGCATAATACCCATCAGAAAGATCGTTTATTTTTGCAGAGATCTCTAAAAACATGTTTGGAGGGAATTGTTCGTTTAGTATTAAATTTTTTATTGAAGAAGATCCTTTAAAAATCGATTTTTCGTTGTTAAAATCAATTGAATTGAGAATTTTAGATATTTCGCTTTCTAATTTATTTTTAATAAATGCATCATAAGATTCTACTGAAACAATGAATGCTGGAGGAATATTAAAACCTGCAGATGATAGTTTGGCTAGATTAACTGCTTTGCCTCCAATTTTTTTTATGGAAAAATCTTTTTCGTGAAGGTCTATGATGTAATGCTTTTCATTCGCCATGCTATCCCTGCAGCTAATACTTAAGGTTAATATTTCAATCTAATATTCACGGTTAAATGTTCTTTAAAAAAATAGATTATTAAATTCTTTTAATCTTTTTTTATTTACTCAATAGATTTCGAGTATCTTTTACAAGCTTCATAGAAGTTTTCAAAAACAAGGGGTCCGTTTTCGGTATGATGTACTTCTGGATGGAATTGGATTCCATAAATTGGCTTTTGTTGGTGTTTCATGGCTTCAACACTACATATATCGGATTTTGCCAGAACATCAAAATCTGAGGGCATTTGTTTAACTTCATCTTTATGAGATGCCCACACATTCATTTTTGGACCTAAGCCCTGGAATATGTCATTTTCGGTTATGATTTCTAGCTCAATCTGTGCATAGCTTTGTGCATCTGCAGTAGATATCTCCCCTCCAAAGGCCTTTCCAATAAGCTGGTGACCCAGACAAATCCCTAATATGGGTAATTCTAAATTTTTTATATACTCAATAGAATTCCCGGATCTTTCAATGGAAGGACCGCCACCCAGTACAATACCTATGGGGTCTTTAGATTTAATCTCTTCTAGAGAAAGCTCATTAGAAACTAACTCTGATGGAATTTTTAGATAGTGCAATGTTCGATGAATACGGTGATTATATTGGCCGTGATTATTTACAACCAGTATTTTCATTTTTTTCCCTCTTTTAATGTTTTATATGCATAAATAAGAGTTAATACTAATTTTTTCCAGTAATAATTAGAGAAATTTATTTATACTAAAATTTACAATTATATTATATATGGAAATTAGAGATTTGATATACATAATAGTTGCCCTTATATTAGCCGTGGTGGCTTTTTATGTATTATGGTGGTTGCTGCCTATTATCATAGTGCTGATCATAGCATATGTAATTTATATCTTTTTAAAAGGTGGCTCAGATTAAAACGCAATCCTTTTTTATCTCTTATTTTTTAAATTATTCTTATTTTGAAATTTAATATCTTTTTTAAATAATTACAATTTCTGTAAATCGTTATATGCGGCCATGGCTGCAACGGCTCCTTCACTGCAAGCTACTACCCACTGCTTAAATCCTCCAGTTACATCTCCTGCAGCATATACGTGTTTTATATTGGTTCTTTGGAATTTATCTGTTATAATGTATCCTGCAGTGTCTAGTTCTACACCCAACTCTTTGGCCAGTTGATTTATGGGTTCGTCACCAATGGATATAAAAATACCATTCACTTTTTGCTCAGTTATTTGGGAAGTCTTTAAATTTTTCAGGGTAACTGTTTCAACAAATGGATCGCCTTTAATTTCTACAACTGCACTATCCCATATAATATCTATATCCTGTGCTTTAAGTTGGTCTTGTAAATATTGCTCTGCACGTAATTGATCCCTTCGATGAACTAAAATGACGTCACACCCAATATTTTTAAGGAATATTGCTTCTTGAGCAGCGGAGTTCCCACCGCCAACCATCAATACTTTTTTACCAGCATATAATGGTCCGTCACAGGTAGCACAATAACATACTCCTCTTCCCAGAAGTTCTTTTTCACCAGGAACGTCCAGCTTTTTGTGCCGGCTCCCTGTACTTAATATGACTGCATGAGCAGTATATTCTCTTTTAACTGTTTTAACATGGAATAAATTCCCTTTTAGGGTCAATGATTTTACTTCTTCCATCTCTTGTAGTGTAGAAGTTTTCAGGGCTTGCTTTTTCATCTCGGCAATTAAACTCATACCCGCAATCATTTCATAGCCGGGGTAGTTTTCCATCAGAGGCACTTCTAAACCTAAACCACCAGCAGGGCCTTTTTCTAACATAATGGTACTTGTGCCTTGCCTTCCAGCATATATTCCTGCAGTTATACCTCCCGGTCCGGCTCCGATTATTATAATATCGTATTCTTCCATTTTATCATTCCTAATTTTTTAATAGGGGTTAATAGTTTTATTCATAAAATTTTTTAGATTCAAATGAATTCAGTGTTAATTATACTATGAAATATAGCAATGAATATATAAAAATAATAGTATGAAATCAGGGATCTACATGTAAATAAAAATTAATGGGATAGTCCTGATTTAAAAGAGTATGGGGGATGTAAATACAATGATTGCATATTCAAATATAGTGGCAGGAATTCTAATCTTGCTGATTGGTTTCATATTTCATTTTGTTGGCCAATTTATTAGTCTTATCAATTGGGAAAAAGCAGTTAAGTTAGGAATTGCTGAGAAAAATATATTGCCTGAATACAGGGACTATGAGTATGGTATTGCAATGGCTGATCTTTGTATCGGCTGGTTATATTTAATAATTGGCTTTGGATTAATCTTAGACCAATCCTGGAGTTTCAAGTTAGCATGGATACCTGGAGTTATTTTCATATATCACAGTATCAGTTTTTACTTCTGGAGTACTAAACAAGAGAAAAGAGGGTATAAATACAGAAGCACATCTGGAAAAATAAGCTGGTTTTTATTAAACTTGGTGGGAGGAATTGTAATTTTATTATTTGCTTGGGCTGGATAAAAAAAGGAGGAATGTGGATTTATTATCACATGAATTTTTGAAGATTTTCTTTTAAAAGTTTATTCACTAATTTCCCATCCGCTTTTCCTTTTAATTCTTTCATAGCCATACCCATAAGGGGCCCCATAGCACCCATTCCTCTTTCTTCAACCATTTTGGAGTTAGAACTGATTATTTTTTCAATAATGGATGCCACATCATCTTCAGTTAGCATTATTAGATCTAATGCTTGTGCTGCATCGGATGGTGTGGTTTTATTATCTGCCACGTAACCCAATATCTGAGCAAGAGCATCTTTAGATACTTTGCCATTTTCTAAAAGTTTTAAAGTATCTACAATTAGAGAAAGATCAAGATTTTCAACATCATGCCCGTCTCTTTTAAGTTCTTTAAGAGAATAAGCAAGTATGGATCCAACAACTGTTTTATCAACATCTAATTGACCCAATATTTCTTCAAAATCCCCTACCTTGTTTCTTCTAACTAACTGGCCTGCTAAATCTTCACTGATTTCATATTGCTTAATAATTCTTTCTTTCTTCTCTTGGGGTAGCTCGGGTAGGTTAGATTTAATTTTTTCAACGTATTCTCTATTAATCACAAATAATGGGGTGTCGGTTTCTAGATACATCCTGCTGGATGTGGGAAGAGGTCTTAAATATTCAGTATTTCCGTCATTTAATGCTTTTCTTGTTTCTTCTACGACTCCGTCTAAGGCCATTTTTGCCCTGCGTTGAACTTCTTTTAGTGCAGAACAGGCAATATATTTCTCATGAGCCACTATGATCACTGCATCTTCTGGGGATGCATTAGTTGCATTTTTCAGATTTTCAACTTCTTCGGGCTGGATTCCATAAGCAGGTAATTCATCTGTGTGGAATATTCCAGAAACTCCTAATTTTTTAGCATATCCTGAAAATTCTGTTCCAAGTCTTCTTCCTGGTTGAATTTCGATACCCACTAATCCATTAAATCCTTCTAATTTAATAGCCATTACACTGGGGGCACTGGCTATGATTTTTGATTTTGTATCTTTAAATAATGATTTAACATCATATATTTTGTTTGGAATTTTTGCATTCCTTTTAATTAGTTTATCTCTAATCTCCACAAGTTTTAGCTGGCGCTGAACTTCTCTTTCTACAATGGTGGGCATTAAGTCCAGGTCTTGAACACCTTTAACTTCAACACGGGCGCCTTTTTTTATAGATATATTTAAGTCTTGTCTAATGGTCCCAAGACCTCTTTTCACTTTAGTACTTCTCAACACCTGCCCCAATTGATATGCAACTTCTTTGACCTGTTCTGGGTGGTGAATTGAGGGATCAGTAGTGATTTCCACCAGAGGAATTCCTAATCTATCTAATCTAAATACAACTCCTTCCTCTTTATTTTCAATTCTTCGAGCGGCGTCTTCTTCTAAACAGAGATTATCAATTACAACTTTCCCATGAGGAGTTTCTAAATAACCTTGGGTAGCTACAAGCCCGGTTCGCTGAAAACCTCCGGTGTTACTTCCATCAATAACCTGTTTTCGCATGGTATGGAATTCATCAACAATTCTCATATTCAGAAGAGAAGCAATAGTCATAGCCAGTTCTAAAGCTTCTTCATTTAAAGGATGTGGTGGTTCTTCGTCTGCTTCCACCAGACAAGTTTCATTTGAATATGCCTGATAAATAAAATGTAATTTTCTCCGAGCCTCTTCAAATGCAGCCCTATCAATTTTACCTAGCTCGCTTTGAGTTGGTCTCAAATTTCTAACAATTTCAAAATCAGCTTCATCATCAATTAAATCACAGCTGCAAGGACAGAAAAGTTTACTCTTACTATTAAGTTGTTGGTGTATTTCTAATCCCATTTTAAGTCCTAATTCATCCCAATCCATTAAATCACCAGCATAAAATTTAATATACGCATAAAATTCTTAATTTAGAAAATAATCCATCGAGGATTTTTCTTCCATTTCACCTGCTATATTAGTAATCATAATCTTTTTAACTTCATCTAATTTATCGCTTTGACCTAAAGCCCAGATTAATTTAACATAAGCAGTTTCAGGGAGCATATCCTCTCCAGATATGGCTCCTGCAGACATGATTTTCCGCCCGGTACTATAAACATTCATATTTACTTTCCCATAAAGACATTGGGAAGTCATAACCACCGGCACATTTGAATCTGTTGCTCTTTCTAATGAAGAAACCATATTTTCCGGGCAGTGACCAAGACCAGTGCCCTCCAGTAAAATACCTTTATAACCTTTATCTAAATGATAATCTATTATTTCACTTTGAATACCTGGGAAACTTTTAATATAAGCAACTTTTGGTTCTATATTGTCTTTTATAGTTAATTCAACTTCATTCCTCTTTTTGAATGATTTTGTTGAATCTATTTTTAATGCACCATTTTCTATTTCAGCTAATGGTGTGGTATTTATACTTCTAAATGTTTCTCTTCGAGATGTGTGCATTTTCCTTACTTTGGTACCTCTATGAAGATAACATGTTGAATCATTACTGGTGCCGTGCATACAAACCATAACTTCCGCTATATCAGATTTCGCAGCCGATACTGAGTTTATTAAATTTAAAAATGCATCAGATGATGGACGATCCGAACTTCTTTGGGCTCCAGTAATTATTATGGGAACTGGAGTTTCTAAAATAAAACTCAATGCCGCCGCAGTATAATGCATAGTATCTGTACCATGAGCTACTACGACTCCATATGAACCATCACTTATCTCATCTGCTATAGAATTAGCTGCTTTTACCCAGTACTCTGGTTTCATATTTTCGCTTAGAATATTTAGTATTGACTTTCCAGTAATATTAGCATACTCTAAGAGCTCAGGGTTGGCACGTATAAGGTCTTCAGCATCAAATGCCGGATGCACAGCTCCTGTTTTATAATCTATTATTGAAGCAACTGTACCTCCAGTTGAAATAATGGAAACATTGGGTTTTACATCGTCTTTTTTAATATTTAATGATGGAAGCTCTATTTTTGGTTTATCACTTTTCTTTATAATTTCTACTGTTGCTTCAGAGATGTTTATACCAATATTATAACCACTTTCTAATTTTAGAACTAAGTGTTGATCATCAGCATCTTCTGATCTATCCAATAACATTCCTTCATAGGATATATCTGGTTTAACAATTTTTAAGGTATCTCCAATTGACACATTCAATGATTTTAATAATTTTTCAGCAAATCCTTGATAATTCATGATATCCCTCTTTTTGATCTTTAAAACTTTCCAAAAAGCAGACTTATTATAAGTTAGTTGAAATTCCCTTAATCTGATTAGTTGTTACTGTATTATACTATTTTTGTATAGGTGTCATGAAAAAATTTTTAATTATCAGTGGACTTAGCTCATTGTTTAGGGGTGTTTTAGATTTTTAACTTTCTGAAATTATAAAATAAATATAATAATTTTCTCTAGTGTGATTATTTACACTAGGCAAATATTTAATACTAATCTAATTCAATAAGAATTAATAATGAATTGGGGGTACGTATTATGGAAGATGAAAAAAGAGCTGCTCAGGATGAATGGGTGGATTTTTTGCAATTGTTTTTGCAGTAATATTTATAATTATTTTAGGTCTATTTAGTTTGCCATAAACTGTTTTTATGTAAAATTAAATTATTATACTATTATAAATCTTAAAAAAATTTAAATTTAGTTTATTAATTTAAACTAAATCTTTATAATTCTATATTTTCCCGTGCCCATTGAGCACCGGCTTCTAATATTTGGAGGTTTATATCAATGAGCTTTGGTTTTGAAGAGAAAGTGTGTTTAACTGCTTCCCTATATGCATTTTTAGAAAGATTACTACGTCCCAAATGCATTAAAACACCCAAAATTACAGTATTGGCGGCTCTTTTCACACCCATACTTTTTGCTATTTTCATAGCTGGAACTGCAATTTTATCCACGCCTTTAGGAGCATTAAATTCTCCAGAAGCAGAATCATATATAATAACTCCTCCCTTCCGAACTTCCTCTGCAAATTCCTCTAGAGAAGGCTGATTAAATGCAATTAAAATATCTGGCTTTTGTACTGCTGGAGAACCAATCATCTCTCCAGAGATTACTACGGCACAACTGGAAGTACCTCCTCGTTGCTCGGGACCATATGAGGGGTACCATGAGACATGCCTGCGTTCTGCACATGCTGCTTGAGCTAATGTCAGGCCCATGCTTAAAACGCCTTGACCTCCAAATCCTGCAATTTTCACATGTTTTTCTTTATATTCTGGATCATCAATGGGATCGGGGGTACTGTCCTCTTTTAAATGAAATATTTTATCAAGCGAACTTTTGGAGAAATCACTTTCCCCACGATATAATGGTTCAACTTCATGTGCGTAATCTCTAAATATGCGTAGAGGAAATTCCTTTTCCATTTCTTCATTTATGAATTTTTCAGCTGCTAATGCGTCTTGACGGAGATTAGTAGGGCATGGTGAGAGTACTTCCACAAAAGCATATCCTTTACCGTCGCGCTGTATTTCAAGTGCTTTTTTCACGGCTTGTTTGGCTTTTCGAATGTGTTTAATATCTGATACAGAAACTCTTTCAATAAAAACAGGGGCTTGTAAATTATCCAATAGTTCACACATGTGCAGAGGATATCCTGCAAAACGAGGATCCCTTCCCTGAGGACAGGTTACCGTAACTTCACCTAAAAGAGTGGTGGGTGCCATTTGCCCTCCAGTCATTCCATAAACAGTGTTATTAACAAAGAAAACTGCTAATTTTTCCCCTCGGTTAGCGGCTTGAATGGTTTCATTCAGTCCAATAGATGCCAGATCTCCATCACCTTGATATAACATAACAATAGAATCATCTTCTGCTCTTGAAATTCCTGTTCCAACAGCAGGTGCTCTTCCATGGGCCACCTGAACATTACCGCAGTTAAAATAATAATAGGCAAAAACTGCACAACCCACTGGACTAATCATTACAGAACGCTCTTGAATATTAAGTTCATCCAGCGCTTCACCTATAAGTTTGTGCAATATCCCATGACCGCAACCTGCACAGTAATGAGTAGCTGTTGGAGCACTTCCACCTTTTCTTTCAAAAACGTCATTAATGGAGTCTGGTTTTTTAATAACTTTTTCAACCAGTTCGTCTGATTTTTTGGAAGGTTGCATTTATTTGTCTCCTGTGATTTCATGGATCTTTGTCATGATGTCTTCTAATTCAATCATATTCCCACCCATACGATTAACCAGTTCTACATTGTGACAGTTAATAGCCATTTTGATATCTTGAAGCATTTGTCCGTTGCTCATTTCAACTGAAACAAATTTGCATTGATTATGCTCATTTAACTCAGACAATCTTTCTTCTGGGAAAGGGAACAATGTGATAGGTCTTAAAAGCCCTACTTTGATTCCTAGTAACCTTGATTCATCAACTGCGCTGCGGCAGATACGGCTGCTTATTCCATAAGAAACTAGGATGATATCCGCATCATCAACCATATACTCTTCAAATTCTACTTCATTTTCTTTTATCTTCTGATATTTCTCTTGAATTGTAAAGTTGAAATCTTCAAGTTGATTGAAATCGAGGAAAATAGAAGTAGCCAGATTATTCATGGTTTCCTTATTTCCACAAACTGCACGGGAAGTATCTATAGTGTGTTGTACAGCATCTTCTGGAAAATGTAGAGGTTCCGCCATCTGACCTAAAACGCCATCAGCAAGGACGACAACTGGGTTTCGGTATTTATCTGCCAGTTCAAATGCTTTAATAGTCAGATCACACATTTCTTGCACGCTGTTAGGGGCAACTACAATGTTTTGATAGTTACCATGCCCCCCTCCTTTCACAATTTGAGTATAATCTCCTTGTTCTGGTCCGATATTACCCAAACCCGGGCCGGCTCTCATCACATTAACAATAACTGCCGGAAGTTCAGTACCTGCAAGGAATGATATTCCTTCTTGTTTTAAACTAATACCTGGACCGGATGAGGCAGTCATTACTCTGTGGCCTGCTGCTGCTCCACCATAAACCATATTTATGGCGGCTTCTTCAGATTCAGCTTGTACAAATTTTCTTCCAACCATAGGGAAATATTTAGATGCTTCATGGAGTATTTCACTAGCAGGTGTAATTGGGTATCCAAAATAACAATCACAACCAGCGTACATGGCTCCAATAATCACTGCTGTATTTCCTTTAACCATTTGTGTTGCCATGTTTATTCCTCCTCCTTAACATCATCTGAAAACTTATGACTTCGTTTTCTTTGAGGTATATGCACTTCAATAGCCAGTGGTTCAGGACAAGTGTAATAACAGTTTCCACATCCATTACAACCCTCTCCCTGGTATTCTACGAAATGGTACCCTCTTGTATTGATTTCAGTACTCATTTGCAGTACTTTTCTAGGACAAGCAAGTATACAGCGATCGCATGCTTTACATTCTTCTATATTGATAACGGGGTAAGGTTCTCGTTTTTTTGCAGTCTCAGACATATTAATCCTTCTTGAAACTCATGTTTGTGATTTTAATTTTTTTAAATTGTTTATAATTTTAAATTAGAGTTTTTCCTGATCTTCACTTCTGATTTGAACTCTTCTAATTTTTCCACTTATGGTTTTTGGCAGTTCATCTACAAATTCCACTATTCTAGGGTATTTATATGGTGCTGTAACCTTTTTCACGTGATTTTGGATTTCTTTCTTCAACTCATCAGAAGCCTCATAATCGTTAGTAAGTACTACTGTTGCTTTAATTACCTGCCCCCTTATAGGATCAGGATATCCTGTGATAGCACATTCCAGGACTGATGGATGTGAAATCACAGCACTTTCTACCTCAAATGGGCCAATACGGTAACCTGAACTTTTTATCATATCATCAGTTCTTCCGACAAACCATAAATAATCGTCTTCATCCATCCAGGCAGTATCTCCCGTGTGATAATAACCGTCATACCATACTTCTTTGGTTTTTTCAGGGTTAAGATAATATCCTTCAAACAGGCCTGTTGGCTTTCCTTTACTGGTGTTCATCACCAGTTCTCCTTCTTCTCCTATATCTACGGGGTTACAGTCACGATCTAATAATTCAATATTGTATCCTGGAGACGGTTTACCCATGGATCCAGGTCTTGGTTCCATCCAGGGAAAATTTGCAATACACACAACACATTCTGTCTGTCCAAATCCTTCCCGGAGTTTTAAACCAGTGTGTTCATAGAATTTGTTATATACTTCGGGGTTTAATGGCTCACCTGCAGTCACTGCATATTCAATGGATGACAAATCATATTTGGATAAATCTTCTTTAATCAAGAAGCGGTATATTGTGGGTGGAGCGCAGAAGGTAGTAACTCCATATTTGGATGATTTTTCAAGCATTTTTCTAGCATCAAAACGTTCGTAATCGTAAACAAATACCGCACTTCCTGAAATCCATTGGCCATATATTTGGCCCCACATGGCCTTTGCCCAACCAGTATCTGCTACCGTGTAGTGGAGACCATCTGCTCGGACATTTTGCCAGAACTTTGCGGTTATTATATGTCCTAAAGGATAAGCAAAATCGTGTTGAATCATTTTAGGCATTCCTGTGGTTCCAGATGAGAAATAAACTAGGCATATATCCTCATTTTTGCTTTCATCTATACCTTTGGGCCTTTCAAATTCTGAGGATGATTTTTTTATTTCTTCTCTGAAATTTAACCATCCCTCGCGGTTTTCTTCACTTACAATTGATTTAATAATGGGGGACTCTAATCCATTTTCAGCGTCATCAAAACTTTGTGGGACTCCATTTTCCCCAATACATACCACCATTTTGATACTTGCTTCATTTATTCGGTAGATAATATCTTTTGATTTTAACATGTGCGTGGCGGGTATGGTAATAGCACCTATTTTATGCAATGCTAAAATGCAGAACCAGAATTCGTATCTGCTTTTTAATGTTAGCATCACAGTATCTCCTTTACCAATTCCACATTTTTTAAAGAAATTAGCCGCTTTATCGGAATATATTTTTAAATCGGAAAAAGTGAAAATTTTTTCTTGTTCTTGGTCATTACACCATACCAGTGCGACCTTGTCGGGATATTTTTGGGCATAAACATCTACAATATCATAGGCGAAATTGAAGTTTTCTGGTGTGAATATCTTGAAATTGTCTTTGAAATCTTGATAAGATTCGAAATCTACTTTGTTAACATAATCATTTAATAATGAAGACATACGAATACCTCTTTAATAAATATAATTAATTAATGAAGTTTACATAACAATTGCTAAAAATTTAGCAGGTTTATTGTCTAAAGCTTCCATAGCGTGTTTATAATTAGAATCAAAGAATATGGAATCTCCTTCATTTAGAACTATTTCATGATGGTGTATGTAAATTTTCATACGGCCTTCAAGGACGTAATTAAACTCCTGTCCAGGATGACTATTAGTGGAAGGCTTTTTTCCATCTTCTCGAGGCTCAACTGTGACTATAAAAGGTTCTGATTTTTTGTGAATAAATCTCTCAGACAAATTTTCATATTTGTACTGTTTTCTTCTTTCTACTGCAACACCCTTTTCTTTACGGGTCACTGAAAAAATATGCATTCTGGTTTCTTCTCCAGTGAGAAGAAGACCCATATCTACCTTGAATTTATGAGAAATTTCATATAAAATGCTGGCAGGAATATCTTCTTCCCCACTTTCATATTTATAATAGGTATCTACAGGTATTTTTAAGTAATCGGCCATTTCTTCAGGATTTATTTCAGATAATTCCCTAAGTTCCATTACTCTGGAGCCGATTTCTTTTGTTTTCTCTTGCATTTATTAACACCTCAAATATCACTCGTATGAATACTAATTTTTATCACAGGGTAATTCTAATAGATTTGATATTTTATATAAAATATTCAAATAGAATTATATTGGTCTAAATATTTAAAAATGATAATTTTTGTTCAATATTGGTTGAATATATGGGAAAATATTGCATGTAACTATAATAAAATATGTAATGATTATTAATGATGAATTATTTTATTTTATATATAAAGATGTCTATTAAGAACAGTTTTTTAGAATTATTTCGGGTTAATCTTATTTTTTTGAATACTTTACATAAATTGTTTCTAAGATTAATTAGATAAATATTAAAAGGTGAATATTCATGGAAATAAAGAAAGTAAAGCTGGATGTTCCAGAAGGAATGAATATAATTTTAGGCCAGAGTCATTTTATAAAAACAGTTGAAGATCTCTACGAATCCATTGTGAACACAGTTCCTCAAGCTAGATTTGGGTTGGCTTTTGCAGAAGCATCAGGTGATTGTTTAATAAGATATGCTGGCAATGACCAAGACCTGGAAAAAATGGCTTGTGAAAAAATGATGGATATTGGGGCCGGCCACTCTTTTTTAATTTATTTAAAAGACGCTTTTCCCATAAATATCATTCAACGAATTAAAGATATACCTGAAGTTGTAAACATTTTCTGCGCCACAGCAAATCCAGTAGAAATATTAATTGTAGAAAGTGAACAGGGGAGAGGAATAATAGGAGTTATAGATGGATCAATTCCCCAAGGCATTGAATCTGAAGAAGATATATTAAATCGCCGTAAATTCCTGCGAGATATTGGATACAAATTTTAATTCATTTTTTCTTTTTTTATCCAATATTTAAAAATGTTTTATTAATTTATTTAACTCTTCAGAAGAAGATATCAACTTCTTTTTTGACAGATCAGAGATTTTATCATTATTTATATGGTTTAATGCATTTTTCATAGCATGAATGCTAGAATGGATCAATAGATTTGGTAAACTGATTCTAGCAATGTTTAATTCTTTTAAATCATTAATTGATAAATTATTAATGTTATAAGGTAAACCAATAGCTATACTAACCGGGCCCTTAACTCTTTTTGAAATAATCTCAGCTTCTTCAAGTGTTTTTACATAAGGTATAAAAACTAAATCGGCTCCCACGTTCAAATATGCATTAGCACGTTTTATGGCAGTTGAGAGATTTTCTGATCTATTTTCTCCTGCTTTTAAGGCATCTGTACGGCCGTTTATTATGAAATCGGGATCTATTTTATCTGCAGCATTCCTCGCATTTTGAATTTTTTCGGTCATGGTAATAAGATCTACAATTTGAACCCCTGGAAGTTCATTTTGAATTTGATCTTCAATATTCATTCCAGAAGCACCGGTACGTATAAATTCCACTACCGTATTTCCTATTTTCTGGGCATTGGTATATCCATCTTCTGCATCACCCATAACCGGGATACTAACCGAACTTACAATTTTAGAAGTGATTTCAAGGTTTTGTTTTAAAGAAAGGTTAACTTCTTTTTTAATACAATTAACCAGCGAAAAACTGTAACCTGAACATTGAACTGCTTTAAAACCAGCATTTTCAATTAATTTAGCACTTAGTGGATCATATGCATCGGGCATGATTAAGGTTTCTTTAGACTTTATCAACTTTTTTAGAATGCTGCTATTCATAATATTACTTCCTTAAAAAAAGGCAGTTCAATATTTTAAAAATTATTATATGTTTTTAAATGTATATTATTTTATACAAATAAAAAGGGGAAATTATGATGAGCAATTTAGAGGAATATGTAGTTTTTAAAAAAACCAGTGGGGCTAAGAAATCTGAAGATGTAAAACTAGAAGTTAAACAAGATTATCTTACACTAACTTTAAGATCAGCTGGAGCCTTAACAGTGAATTTTAAGTCATATGAAGAAGAAATTTTACGAATAAAAGATTTTTTTGAATCAATGACTGATATGGAACCATTGAAAATGAGTATAGGGGATACAGGAGATGTTGAATATTATTTTAAAGGTACAGGGCCTTTAAAGGAAGAATCTGATGATGTTGGGGTCCTTTTCTTCACATATAAAGTCAACTTACAGGAGTTGCAATAATAGTTTTATATTCCAGTTCCTTAATTAAAAATAAATAAATTAGGTCACCTCAGTCTGATCGAACATGTTTGGAAAGTATTTCGTATATATGGTCCGGGTGTTCAAATACATGGGTATTTTTCATCTTACTTAAGCGTTCCACGTGTTCAACATCTTCTTTAGTAATTTCAAGTTCTAAATCTTTACCATTAGGCAGCCTAGTTACTACAACTCCTTCTTTAAAATCAGAGGGCATAATATACAATGGTATTCCCGCTTTTTGACCCATAATTGCAGCATTGGTAAGCAGAGTATCTGCAATCCTAAGGGAAATCTTGGCTACTGTATTGGAAGTACACGGCGCAATCACCATGAAATCAAATTTACCTAACTGGATTTGCCCTGCAAGAAATGGTGAATTAGCATTTATTTCCACCCACACATTATCAAAACTGGTTTCTAAATCCCGGAATATGCCATAATATTTGACTACCTGGTCTCCCGACTTGGAAATAAAAACACGGATTTCCACATCGTCCTGATATTTTTCTTTAATATCTTTCATTATGGCGTAAGTTTCTGGAAGTTTTTCCCCAGCACCAGTAATTCCCCAAGCAATTCTTTTTTTAGCACCAGTCATGAGGATAGTATATATAAATTATTGTTAATTTATTTTTCGCAGCAGTATCATCCAAAAAAGAAAA
Organism: Methanobacterium alcaliphilum; assembly: GCF_023227715.1. Taxonomy (NCBI): domain Archaea; kingdom Methanobacteriati; phylum Methanobacteriota; class Methanobacteria; order Methanobacteriales; family Methanobacteriaceae; genus Methanobacterium; species Methanobacterium alcaliphilum. The sequence continues at coordinate 62,498 of NZ_JALKIF010000011.1, read as the reverse complement.
ACAAAATTTTTTTATTTAAGTGCTGATTTTAAGTAATATTGCCAGGGCAATGAACTCCAGGGTTATATATGAATAAAATACTATGCCTCTGGCAGAAGGTGCTATAAATACTATAATATTCTGCAATAGGAAAACTGTTGCAAAAAATAGTAATCCTGAAGTGTATTTAGACTTAAATTCGTTATGGTTTCTTTTGTAAGTATAGATTAATCCTAATAATAAGATTATATTACCTAGTGCCAATATTCTAAATAAATTTGAAGCTAGAATATTTATTAATTCTGGTGAAATTAGAGCCATATTAAATACCCTTTTTTAGTTTTTATAAATTTTATTTTCTAACTAGTTTTTTGATAATGTGCCCATATCTCTTGGAAAATATCATAGTTCTTTTCCATTTTATCTGATAGAAAATAAAGCCTGCCATACTTTTCTCCTTTTGATATAACAATATCTGTTTCTTCTAATACATTCATATGGTGTTTAACTGTTTTATAATCTAATTCTAGCTTTTCTGCAAGTTGATGTATATTATATGGCCGTTCGTTTAGCTCATTAATTATTCTGGCACGATTTCTACCTCCTTTCGTGCCTGCAATTAACCACCATAAAAACTTTTTCATGAAAAACCCTCTTACAAATTACTAAAATTTTTAAATTATTCCCAACTAATCTTTAATAAAATAAATAACCCAATAAATTCAAGTACAACTATACTAAAACCTGGAATACCTTCAAACCAATGATTAAGTGATGAAGCGAAGTAGCTGGCAGTTAGTAATATGTTTTGTAGTAATAAAGTAGATGCAAAAAATAATAAACCAATGGTATATTCTGACCTGATTTCTTTAAAGCTTCCCCAGTAAATGTATAATAATATTAAAAGTAATATTATAGTTCCAATACCCAGGAAAACAGTACTAATAACAATTAAATCAGTAATTAAATCTGGTGATCCAAATAGCATATACATTCTCCCTATAATTAATTAGTTTGAACTCATTATCTCTAATTAATTTTTGGATTTCCTTTGAATAATCTTATTTGATTTAATGATTATTCTTTTCTAAATTTATTAAAAAAATAATTTCCGAAAGTAAAATCTAATAATTAGATTTAGATTTTTTCACCCGGTATTTTTTAATAAAATATTTCACACATTATCGACTATTTCACCGTCTCTGAGATAAATAATATTATCTGCAAATTCACCTATTCGTTTATCATGAGTAACCAGTATTATGCTCACTCCTTTTTCATTCAATTCATTTAATATTTTCATTATTGAGGTAGTATTATGAGTATCAAGTTCTCCAGTTGGTTCATCTGCTAAAATAAGGGATGGATCATTGATTAATGCTCTTGCTATAGCTACACGCTGTTGTTCTCCACCTGAAAGTTGGTTGGGCCGTTTATGATATTTCTTATTTAAACCGAACATGTCTAGCATATCTTCTGCTTTTTCAGTATCTGGTTTCAACATAGGTAACATTGCATTTTCTAGTGCCGATAGTTGAGGTAAGAGATTGAATCTTTGGAATATAAATCCAATTTCTTTTCTTCTAAGTAAAGATTCTTCTTTGTTAGAAATATTGTTTGTTTCTTTACCATTAATTTTAAATAATCCTTTGCTTGGCCTATCCAGTATTCCGGCAATATGTAAAAAAGTTGATTTACCAGAACCTGATGGGCCCATAAATGCGGTGAATGACCCCTTTTTGAGTGAAAGATTCAGACCGGATAGTGCATTAATTTTTTCATCACCCATATAATACGTCTTAAAAACGTTTTTAAATTCAATTAAATTATTCATATCTTAAAGCCTCCACAACATTTAATCTAGATGCATGAATTGCAGGGTAAAGGCCGGCTAAAACACTTAATAATGTAGCACCGCAAATTGATCCTGATATTAACCATACTGGCATCATTTGGGGAAGATATTGTGTAAAATCAGTCATATTGGCCACAACCAAAATTCCAATAACTCCTAGTATAACTCCAATAATTGATCCAGTAAGCCCTAAAAAACCAGATTCCAGGAGAATACTTACTTTTATTTGCCGGTTAGTAAAACCAATGGCTTTTAATATGCCTAATTCTTTTGTTCTTTCCATAACACTCATAAGCATAGTATTTACCACACTTATTATTCCTACTAAAAGAGAGATACCGGCTATTGTCCCGATAATGAAAAGAGCCTTGTCTGCATTTTTTTGGATTTTTTTCACCTGATCTGATTTTGTTGATACAGTAACTTCGTCTACATTATTTTTTAAAGTTTTAGCTTCTTTTTTTGCACTTAATTTTGTTCTTGCAGTAATTGTGCTGATTTTATTTCCAGCTAGTTCTTTAACTGCCCTTTGATCGATGAAAATGATTTCTTGATCTTTTGAAGAGATGCCGGTTATGATAAATTCTCTATTTTTAACTTTGATTTTTTTTCCAATACCATATTTTGATTTTTTGGCCATTGTCGAACTTACAACAACTCCTGAGTTACCCTTTTTCAAATCTACTTCTTTCCAATTATTAATTCCAGTTATTGTCGTTAATTTTCCGTTTACATACGTCTGCATACTGGTAGTTTCTTTTATATCATACAAACCTGTGGAATTTTTCACATTCGACACAGCTTTTGGATCTAAAAAATAGGTCCCAGTTGTAGCAGAAGGTGTTACAATTATATCATACATATATGCATTTGTTTCATCTTCTAGAGCTGAGGTTGATCCTGAAACAATTCCTAATAAACATACGATGGTTGCAGTACCTATTATTATCCCCAGCATGGTCAATGCACTTCTCAGCTGCTTTCTACGAATATTTTTAAAAGCTAATTTATAAATGTCCATGGTTTCGCCCGGATTTAGTATATTTAAATATTTAATTCTCTTTTTTAAATATTGAACTTTTTTAAGGTTTATTTTTAAATTTAAGTTGTCAAAATAATTGCTTTGATTTTCGGGACAGATTTTATTTTAAGAATTATAATAAATGTAAATCACCCCTAATAATTTTTAATTATCCTAATTGTTGATTAACCATTTAAAAATAATTTTTCCAAGATTTAATCAAGTTTAAGTCAACTTTTTCGATAAATTCGCTCAAGTTTCTATCAATTTTTTATCTATTTTACACCCAAATTCACCCCATGTAAATTAGAAAAAAGACTAAAAATTGGAGACAGTAAAGTTAGGGGTGTTGAAAAGAATTAAATAAAATAATAAACAGCTTCTTTAAATTGAAAATGTAGATTTTTTTATATTAAAATAGATTTAAAAACCATTTATTCTCGATTATATCGATATAAAATAAAAAAATCAGTTCTGAATGTTCCATCCAGAACTTTTATGGTCCTATCTGCAGTTGAAGCCACAGTCATATCATGTGCTATCATGATAAAACTCACATTTCTTCTCATGCATTTATTTTATACGTTCAGGCTATTTTTCCGTAATATTGTAATTAAAAGAAATTAGGATTTAATAGATATATACTGTTTTTATTATAATATCAATCTAATGTAATCCTTAAAAGAAGCGCCAGAGCCATTAACTCAAGGCCGGCGTAAATAGTAGGTAGTAATGCATAAAGAATTCGTCCTGGTGGAAAAGCCAGGAAGTATATGGTAAACAAAACATTTTGTAATATAAGAAGCAGTGCAAAGAATAATAAAATAGAAGTGAATTTGGATTTTACTTCTTTGTATCTTTCCCCGTAAATTAATAACATTCCTAATAAGAAAAAGATGTTTATGATTCCTGTAATTACAGGTAAATATATTAATATTAGTCGAAAAATTGATCCAGCGTCAGTTGACATGTTAGTTACCTTCTTTTATCTTAATCATATATTAATTTTCAGGAATTTTTAACATCTATTCATTAAATTGATCCCATATTTCCTGGAAAACAGAAAAATTTTCTTCCATTTTATCTGAGAGAAAATATAAAGTTCCATATTTTTCCCCACTTGATTTAACTAAATCATTTTCCTCTAAAACTCCAATATGGTGTCGAATAGTTTTATAATCTAAATTAAGTTTCTCTGCTAATTGATTTGCATTATAGGGCCTTTTCTTCAGTTCGTCTATAATCCTAGCACGGTTTTTCCCACCTTTTGTGCCAGCAATTAACCACCAAAGAAATATTTTTTTCATGATAACCCCTTTTTTGCATGTTTTTTTAATATCCAATTTTCAAAATAGCAATCAATCAAAATAATATCTGATCTTAACAATAATATGGTGATTTAATATTAATATTTTTGTTTCTCGGAGTACGTGATTATTAATGATGTGTAACATGACGATATGGGCTAATTTTCTAAATAAATACTTATTATGGGTAAATATATTGTTGATAGTTTGGAAATACCTAACTTTCATAAATTCTAATTTTTAAAATAATTGATTAAATACTTTAAAAAATATCATCGTATGGTTGTGTGTTGCTTCTATAAAAATTGAAGTATTAATTCATTTTTTTAATTCTATTAAATGGATTTAATTAAGAATGGTAAAGATATATAATGGTTAATATAAAATACTCTACAAATAAGAGGAGGTAATTATTATGCAGAAAATACTTTTACCTATAGATGGTTCCAAACCATCAGAAAAGGCAGGAAAATATGCAATTTCTGATTTAGGTCTGAAAGTTGCTGAAATAATAGTTTTGTATGTTATTGATACTTCCTATCTAGAATCACTGCCTCAAAAAGATCTTTATGATGAACTGAAAAAAGAATTAAAAGCAGAAGGTGAAATTACATTGGAACATTTTAAACAAAAATTGGAAGATAATCAATGTGAAGGTAAATGTACTAATGTTAATTTTATCCCTCTTATTAAGGAGGGTAAACCTGCAGAAGTTATTCTCAAAACAATAAAAGAAGAAAATATTGATCATGTAATAATGGGTAAATCTGGTAAACATGGAATTGAAAAACTGGTTCTGGGTAGTACTACAGAAAAAGTTGTGAGATATGCCGAGGTCCCAGTTAGTGTTATATAATATTTTTTTTATTCTACAGTTTCAAATGGAGATATAATGATAGATATAAAAATATGGATTGCTTTAGCAGCAATTTGTTTTATAGGGGAAATGATCACCACCAGTTTTTTCCTTTTATGGTTTGGTATTGGTGCATCTATAACTGCGGTTTTGAATTATTTAGGATTTGACCCGATGATACAGTTTGTTGCTTTTATAATAATTTCATTGATCTTACTAGGGATATCACGACCATTTGCTGCACGAATTACTAGCGAATCTCCAAAAAAAGCAGCTAGTGATCGCTTAATTGGCAAAGAAGCGATAGTGATTGAAGAAATTCTTGAGCACGAAGGTGGGCTGGTGGATGTTGATGGTGATGTTTGGAGAGCTGTTGCACCACAAAAAATTCAAACAGGTGAACTGGTTAAAATTGAAAGTGTGCAAGGTGTAAAACTTTGTGTTAAAACACTTGACAATGAATAAATTAATAGTATTAATTATTAAATGGAGGTTATTATAATGGATATATTTACTATTGGATTGATTTTATTAGTGCTTTTAGTAATGGCATTTAAAGGTGTCAAAATATTAAGGCCTTTTGAGAAGGGTGTTGTGGAGAGATTAGGAAAATATCAGCGCACTGTTGAAAGTGGGTTAATTATCATTGTTCCATTTGTTGAAACCATAAAGAAGGTTGATTTAAGGGAACAGGTAGTGGATGTCCCTCCACAGGAAGTGATTACTAAAGACAACACAGTTGTGGTAGTGGACTGTGTTATATTTTACGAAGTAGTGGATCCATTTAATGCGGTTTACAATGTAGTTGATTTTTATCAAGCCATAACTAAACTTGCTCAAACTAATCTAAGGAATATAATAGGTGATTTAGAGCTGGATCAAACTTTAACTTCTCGTGAAATGATTAATACTCAATTAAGAGAAGTTCTTGATCTTGCAACGGATAAATGGGGGACCCGAGTTGTCAGAGTTGAAATTCAGAAAATTGAACCTCCTAAAGATATTGTAGAAGCCATGTCCAAACAGATGAAAGCTGAAAGGATGAAAAGAGCTGCTATTTTGGAAGCTGAAGGATATAAACAATCAGAAATTAAAAGAGCTGAGGGTGATAAACAATCATCTATACTGGAAGCTGAAGGTAAAGCGGAATCTATTAAAAAGGTTGCAGATGCCAATAAATATCAGGAAATTGCTATTGCTGAGGGTGAAGCCCAGGCCATTATGAATGTATTTAATGCCATTCACGAGGGTAATCCTACCAATGATTTACTAGCTATTAAATATTTAGATTCTCTGGAAAAAGTAGCTGATGGTAAGGCTACAAAAATACTGCTCCCTATGGAAACTTCTGGAATTTTAGGATCAATTGCAGGTATAGGTGAATTATTTTCCAAAGACAAAAATTCTGAAAAAATAGAAAACTCGTCACTTATTGAAACTAAAAAGGAATAATCCTTTTTTAATCTTTTTATTTTTAATCATAAATTCTCTGTTTTTAATCGTTTTGCATCTTTTTAGTCAAATAAAAAAACTTTATATATTTGTATGAATAGATGTTCATATGAACAGATATGTGGGGTGGAGGTTTATATTATGGCTCAAAATGATAACGATGAAAAAGACTTAAACTCAAAAAATCCGCACTCTTGTGATTGTAATGAAAGCTATAATAATATTAATGGTGGATGTGAGGATTATTCCTCCATGAATGATGAGAATGATGAGGATTGTGGCTGTGGGAATACATCTGGAAAAAGCTGCAAAACAGATAATTCATCCGATTTTTGCAGTTGTGGTTGTGGTGATGACCTTTTTGAAGAAAAAGAAAAAGACTGGAAAAAAACACCTCTTTTGATTATTTGTTCATCCATCCTGATATTATCTCTGGGACTATATCTAGATTTCTTCACTAGTCAGAAACTACTCGCCGAATTATTCTTTTTGGTGGTGGTGGTTCTTTCTGGTTTAGAAATAATCAAGAAAGGATTGCAAGGAGCTTTAAAAGGAAAATTCACTATGAATCTTCTAATTACCATAGCGGTTGTAGGGGCATTTTTTATTGGCGAGGGGGCAGAAGGTGCCTCGGTAGTATTTTTATTTTTTTTAGCTGAGTTTTTAGAAACTTACGCTGGTGAGAGAGCACGAAAATCAATTTCTAATCTATTAAAATTAGCTCCGGAAACTGCTACTTTAAAAAAGAATGGTGAAAGTGAAGAAATTCCAGTCAATCAAGTAAATATTAATGACATTATCTTGGTAAGACCTGGAGATAAAATACCTTTAGATGGGGTGGTAATTAAAGGTAAATCATCTCTCGATCAAGCTACAATAACTGGTGAAAGTATGCCAGTTACAAAGATTGAAAAAGATATGGTTTTTGCAGGAACTTTAAATATTGATGGATTTTTGGAAGTAAAAGTCACCCAGAGATCCAATCAGACATTAATTTCCAAAATCATTCAAATGGTTAAAGAGTCTCAAAGTAAGAAATCCAAAACAGAGGCATTTATTGATAAATTCGCCCATTACTACACTCCTGCTGTAATTTTACTTGCTGTTGCTGTGGCCACTATACCTCCTTTTTTATTAGGATTACCATTTGATACCTGGTTTTATAGGGCCTTAGTTTTACTTGTAGTTTCCTGTCCATGTGCTCTGGCAATATCAACACCCATTTCTATGGTCTCAGCTATAACTGCAGGAACCAATAATGGTGTTTTAATAAAAGGCGGGGAATACATCGAAAAAATGCAAGATGTGGATGTATTTGTATTTGATAAAACAGGAACATTAACCGAAGGAAATCTTGAAGTGACTGATATTATCCCTTTTAATAATTTCTCTGAAAAAGAACTTTTAGGGATTTCCGCGGGACTGGAATCCAATTCAAAACATCCCTTAGCAGAGGCCATAGTGAACCAGGCTAGTAATCAAAAAATACCCATTAAAGAAGTTAAAGATTTTGAATCTTTAACTGGTGAAGGCCTTAAAGGCATAATTGATGGTGATACATTTTTCATAGGTAAAAAAAGTCTTTTCCATAAAAATATTGATTTTCCTGTTGAAATTGTAAGAAAAATGGAAAGTGAAGGTAAAACAGTGGTTCTTGTTGGTAATAACTATCATATTGTTGGGGTTATAGGTTTAAGGGATAAAATAAGATTATTATCAAAGAAAACAATAACATCTCTTAAAAATCGAAATATTAAAACTTTAATGCTTACTGGAGATAATCCCGGCACAGCAAAAGCTGTAGCTTCTAAAATAGGTATGGACAAATATCATTACAGTTTATTGCCTCAAGATAAAGTAAAGATGGTTGAAAATCTTCTAAAAGAAAATAAAAAAGTAGCTATGGTTGGTGATGGAGTGAATGATGCTCCAGTTTTGGCCTTAGCGGATGTGGGCATTGCCATGGGGGCTGTTGGCTCAGATGTTGCTATTGAAGCAGCAGATATAGCTTTAATGCAGGACGATATTTCAAAAATAGACTATTTAATTGATTTAAGTAGAAAAAGCATGGGCGTAATTAAACAGAATATTACTGTAGCCATTATAATTAAAAGTTCCTTTGCTATTCTTTCTGTTATGGGATTTGTTACTTTATGGATGGCAGTAGCAATTGGAGACATGGGGCTTAGTTTAGCTGTTATTTTGAATGCATTGAGAATTGGAAGAAAAAGGTCTAAAAAATAGATGATGGCTATTATAATATTCCATTTGCTTTATAAAAAAGAGTAAGGGGTTTTATAGGAGCCTATAATCTTAATAGAATTTGGAAATCATATTTTTATCCAATATTTAAATAATATTTTAAACATATATTAATTTGGTAGAAATAGGAGGGATTTAATGAAAGAAGATGTTTTCTATGGAAAAGGTATGGCTCATGTAAAAAAAGATTATCTTGATTTATATGATGCCGTTGTGACTTTGAATGAAGCAGCATATACGGGTAAGTCTTTAGATTATAAAACTCAAAAACTAATTGCTTTAGGTATAACTGCTGCTAATTCTGATGATCGTGCCATGAAAAAACAAATGATGAGTGCCATGAGAGAATTTGATGTCACAAAAGATGAAATAGTGGATGTTCTACGAGTAGTTCTTCTAACTTCTGGAAACCCACCTTTTGTCAAAGCTATGAAAATACTCTATGAGATAGTAGACTAAAACAAATATCTCACATATTATTTTTTTTAGATTAAAAGTTGAATTAATTGAAAAAGTCATTAATTCACTTAATTGAAATTTAATCGCCTTTGATTTGAATTATTAAATGAATTAATTAAACACAGCCGATGAGAAAGTATCAAATATCTTGTGGATGGACTTTAAATTAGATGATATTAAAATCCGGTGAGTATATGAAAGATGATTACAATGTTAATCTAAAAAATTTTAAATTAAGCGATTATCAGGAAATTTTAGAATCAGCCCGGGTACTCCCTGGAAGAACCATTTTAAAAGATAACCTAAAAGAGAGATTTGATTTGTTCCGGTCTTTAAAAATAACTAATTTAGAGGATCTATTATCAAAAATAAAAACTAAAAAGAAAATTGTAGAATTTTCAAATGAAACCGGCTTATCTATTGAATATTTAACTATTCAGCGTAGACATATCATGGCTTATAAACCAAAACCTGTCTATTTAAAAGACATATCTGGAGTTAATCAAGATTATGTGGACAATCTCTCTGATTTCAATATCAAAAATTCTAAACAACTATTCCAGGTTTCTAAAACGCAAAGTGAACGGGAAGAACTATCAAAAAAAACAAATGTTCCCCTAGAATCACTCATGGAACTGGTAAAACTCGCTGATCTGCTCCGCTGTGGAGGGGTAGGGCCATTATTTGCCAGAATGATTTATGAAACAGGAACAGATAATATTGATAAACTGTCAAATGATTCACCAGAACATCTCTTTAATGAATTAATTCATTTAAATGAGGATAAAAATTATACTCGAGCCAAATTTGTTTTGGAAGATATTGAATATTGTATAAACTTTGCAAAAAAGTTACCTAAATCAATAAGTTATTGACCTATGTTTAACACATAAAAATTGTATAGGCACTTATTTAGTAGGATGAATAATATTATATGGGTGCATACAATTCAATTATTAATATAATCCTTGACTGGTTGTTATTAATCATGAACTTTCAATATTCACCATATGGGGCTGTATTATTAATAAGTGCAGTAATCGTATTGTCCTTGTCAATTTACAGTTTTCAAAAACGTTCTTCCAGAATGCATGTTTATTTTAGTTTGCTTTTGTTATCTTCATTTGTATGGTGTTTCGCATCTGCCATGGAATTTTTCACCATAGAAATGTCTTTGAAAATTATTTGGATACAAATAAGTTACATTGGGGTTACAACTGCTGCACCATTATGGTTAATTGTAGTATTAAGTTATAGTCGATATGAAAAATACTTAAAACCCAAAAATATTGGACTTTTAATGATAATACCATTAATTGTATTGGTTTTGGCTTTCACCAATTCATGGCATAACTTAGTTTGGCCCAGCATTACACCCACTTCAGATGTGCCTGGTGCGCTTTTGATATATGCACATGGGCCTGCTTTCTGGCTAAATATATTATATAGTTTCATAATGATTTTGTTGGGTGTAACAATATTATTCCAGACTTTAATTAGCTCTTCAAAAATTTATAGGTCTCAAATTTACCTTTTATTATTGAGTGGCTTTTCACCTATAATTTTCAGCCTTCTTTATATTTCTGATATTCTTCCAATTGCTGGGCTGGACATAACTCCGTTCGGCCTTGCATTTTCGGGAATATTGATTTCCATTGATATTTTTTTATTTAATTTTCTAGATATTCGCCCTATTGTTCATGAGGTACTATTTAAAAGTATGAAAAATTGTTTTCTGGTGTTTGATGCAGAAGATATACTGGTTGAAATCAACTCAGCTTCACGTTTTTTGGGAATATATTCTGAAAGCATTGGTAAAAAATCAGAGGATGTATTTACTGATCTTCCAGACCTAAATACATTTTACAATGGAGAACTCTCAGAAAAAGAAATATTCTTAGGAAAACCTTGGAATCTCTGGCTTCAAGTACAATTAACTTCCATCTGTGAAAACCAGGATAAACTGGGCAAATTAATTGTTATTCAAGATATTACTCGTCGGAAAACTGTTGAAAAAGAATTAAGTAATATTGAAGATCGTTATGAGGTTTTAACCGAACTTTCTCCTGATTCGATCGCAGTACTTATAGATAACAAGATTGTATTTGCTAATAATGCTTCTGCAATTCTTTTAGGGGCCGAAAGTTCTCAAGAATTAATTGGAAAAGAAATTCTTAGTTTCATTCACCCTGACTTTGAAGAAATTTCAAAAAAAAGGTTAAATGAAGTTTTAGTAGAAAGAAAGTCTTTAGATTTTATAGAAGAGAGGATAATTACATTAAACGGTGAAGAGAAAGATATAGAAATTGGTGATGTTCCAATAATATTCAATAATCAGCCTGCTGCTCAAATTGTGGTAAGAGATATAACCGAAAGAAAAAAACTAGAATCACAGCTTAAAAAATCTTTAAATGAAAAAGATTTGATGATGAAGGAGATTCACCATCGGGTAAAAAATAATTTAATGGTTATTCAAAGTCTTCTTAATCTCCAGTCCAAATATATAAAAGATGAACAAGCATTAAATATTTTTAAAGAGAGTCAGAACCGGGCGAAATCTATGGCTCTTATTCATCAAAGATTATATCAATCAACAGACCTTAAAAGGATTGAATTTGGAGAGTACACCAGGGCTTTAACCATGGATCTTTTTCGTAGTTATGTTAGGGATGGCAGTAAAATTCATCTGAATATTGAAGTTGAAAAAGTAATGCTGGATATAAACACTGCCATACCCCTAGGCTTAATTCTTAATGAACTGGTTTCTAATGTTTTAAAATATGCATTTCCTAGCGATATGGTTGGTAATTTGAATGTTAAATTTCACCAAGATAATTCTGGATACAGATTAATTGTAAGTGATGATGGTGTTGGCATCCCTGAAGGATTAGATTATGAAGATTCTGATTCATTAGGTTTAAAACTAATTTACAATCTATCGGAACAAATTGGTGCCAAGGTAACTTTAGATAGATCTAAAGGAACTCATTTTGAAATAAGATTCAAAGAACAGCCAGTTGTTCCAGAATGAATTAGAGATTATTCCCCAACGCCTGTATACTTTTAAAATAAGGTTAATATTCAGATATTTTCTCTTTTTTACAGATTTGCGTAATATTATATATGTGAATTCGTTAATTATAATTAATTTAAATAAAAACTCAAATACCTATTTTATCAACTAGAAAATATTTAGGGTAAGGAAAACCTTTTTATGCTCATAATATCAATATTAACCATCGCCAATTTTGGCGAGTGAAAACTCTTTTTGGGACATAGTCCCATGGATGTGGCGCAAGCTGAACAAAGAGGTGTTTATTTATGTATAAGTATATCAAAGATGCATGGAAAAATCCAGACAACTCCTATGTAAGGGAACTTATGTGGGAAAGAGCTCCTCAATGGAGAAAGGAAAGCGTAATTCAGAGAATCGACAGACCAACCCGAATTGATCGAGCACGATCACTAGGTTACAAGGCTAAGAAAGGATATGTAGTTGTTCGAACACGCGTTAGGCGTGGTGGAAGGAGAAAAACCCGATTCAAAGCAGGTCGAAGGCCTAAAAGAATGGGTGTTAAGAAAATAACTCCAAAAAAGAACCTACAAAGAATAGCCGAAGAAAGAGTCGCTAAAAAATTCCCGAATATGGAAGTCCTGAACTCATACTGGGTATGGGCTGATGGTAAATTCAAATTCTACGAAGTTATATTGGTAGACCCAAACCATCCTGTCATTAAAAATGATCCTAAAATTAACTGGATCTGTGAAAGACAGCACAAAGGCCGAGCATTCCGTGGTTTAACTAGCCAAGGTAAAAAAACCAGAGGGCTCCGTAATAAAGGAAAAGGCTCAGAAAAAATAAGATAATCTTTTAAGATTACTTATTCTTTTCTTATTTCCTTATTAAACTATCTGAGTCATCTATTCTATTAATTTCTATTATTGATAATATTATTTAATCAAACATTTTTTAAAGGTTTATTATGATTCACAATATTTCTTATAGGGTTTTTGTTCATGGAACTGAAAACGAGGATAAGATAAAAGATGCTTTAATAACATTATTTCCAAATATTTCCTTTGAAAGGGAAGAAACAGAAGGTTATTATAAAAATCCCGTTATCATTCTAAAGGAAAAAATCGATAAAAAAAGAGAAATCAAAGAGTTCATTCAAAGATTACAAAATATCAATGAAAAAGAGAAAGAATCAATTTTTCACGATTTAGAAAGAAAGATGGATGATAATGGAAACTTATTTTTACGATTTAATAAACAAGAAGCTTATCACGGCAATTGGAAAATTGTGGAACATGGAGATTCTATCCATGTTAGAATAAAAATTGCTGCATATCCTGCAAAAAAGAAGGTTGCAATTAAAATTGCACAGGATATTTTAGGTTGATTATAAATTCAGTAACTATATTCAATTATTTTATCTATATTAATTGTTTTAAACAAATTCAAATAATACATTATAAAGATAACCATTGGTAATTACTATTAAGGAATATTATCATGAAATTTTATGATTTACACTTGAAAGGAAGAAATCCCGAAACTGATTACAGCATTATAAAAGAAGCAGCATACTTAGGTTATTCTGGTGTGTCAATAAGTTATTCTATTGATAATTATAAAAATATTAAATATTTGGATGAAATTAAAGACCAAATAAATTCTGAAGTTTCACAAACACCATTTCAATTAGATCCTGGATTAGAGTTATATCCAAAAAATCCCGAAGATTTTAAAAAAAAAGTCAGAAAATTTAGAAATAAAACTGATCTTTTACTGGTTCATGGAGGAGATTTAAAGATCAATAGGGCTGCATGTGAAAATGTTCAGTTGGATATTCTTTCAAGGCCTTATTACAAACGACGTGATTGTGGAATTAATCATGTTCTGGCTAAAGAAGCAGCTAAAAATAATGTGGCAGTAGAACTTAATATATCTGATATTTTAAAATCATGGCTAACATTAAGATCTAAATTATTAGCCCATTTTAGAGAAATAATAAAACTGCATAAAAAATTTGGTTTTCCACTTATAATTACCAGTGGTGCAACTTCTTTCTATGATATTCGAAGTCCCAGAGATTTAATTGCGCTTGCCCAGTGCTTTGGCCTTAATCATGAAGAATCCATTTCAGCATTATCCAAAGTTCCTCATTCTATCATGGATTACAATAAACATAGAGGAGATATGGTCATTGGTGGAGTCAAAAAAGTAGTTGGATAATTTATTATAAATATATACGCCGTTAAATGTTATAATTGATCTTGCAGATGGTTCAATGAAACTTAAAATACTTCCCCCTACAATCAGAGGCCCAAAAAGATACATTGCTTTTGAGGTCATTTCTCAAAAATCTATTAATAGAGATGATTTGGTTTCTATAATATGGGATTCCTGTTTGAAATTACATGGAGAATGTGAAACCAGTAGATTTCGCTTGTGGCTAATGAGGTTATGGACTTGCCCTTCTGTTGACCAAGGGAATAATTATAAAAATAATGATTTTTATATGAAGGGTATATTACAGTGCAACCGGAAAGATGAAGAAAAAGTTAGGGCGGCTATGTGCTTAACTCACCAATATAAAGGTAAGAGAGTGGTTTTTTATACTTTGGGATTATCTGGCACTATTCGCTCAGCAACGCAAAAGTTTATTAAACCAAGAAACTAACATAAATTACACAGAATAGACGAATTAATACATTATAGTGTGGACAGATCGGTTTTTTAATAAATTACCTTATTAAAAAATCAAATTCTTAAAAATTATTTTCATAAATAGAAGAAAAAAAAGAGAGGTATACCTATGCAACCGCTTCAAAGTGCAGGATATGATAGGGCCATTACTGTATTCAGTCCGGATGGAAGATTGTTCCAGGTTGAATACGCGAGAGAGGCAGTAAAAAGAGGCACAACTTCATTAGGTGTTAAATCAAGCGAAGGAATAGTGCTTGTGGTGGACAAGAGACCCACTAGCAAACTGGTTGAGCCTAAATCAATTGAAAAAATTTTCCAAATTGATGAACATATTGGTGCTGCTACTTCTGGTTTAGTAGCAGATGCAAGAGCAATTATAGAAAAAGCCAGAATAGAAGCTCAAGTTAATAGAATAACTTATAATGAGCCAATAAGGGTAGAAACCCTATCTAAAAAAATCTGTGATATGAAACAGATGTACACTCAACATGGTGGGGTTAGGCCTTTTGGATCTGCTCTTATCATTGGTGGAGTAAATGGTAAGGGATGTCGTTTATTTGAAACGGATCCTAGTGGTGCATTAATTGAATATAAAGCTACTGCTATTGGTGCTGGAAGACCAGTAGCCATGGAAGAGTTTGAAAAAAAATACAGGGATGACATGACCTTAACTGAAGCGATAGAACTTGCTTTAGATGCAGTTTACGAGGCTACAGAAGGTAAAACAACCCCTGAAAGCGTGGAAATAGCAGTAATTGATGCAAAAAATAAGAAATATAAAAAATTATCTGAAGATGAAATTAAAGATCATGTTGAAGAACTTCTCATAAGAAAGGAGAAAGAAGAGGAAGAAGAGGAGTAAAACATGGTTAACCTTGAAGATGCAGTAATTGCCCGTTTAGAATCTCATGGGGAACGATTTGAGATTTTAGTAGACCCTGATTTATCTGCTGAGTTTAAAAAAGGATCTGAAATTGATATAGAAAGTGTCCTTGCAGTAGAAGAAGTATTTAAAGATGCTAAAAAGGGTGATAAAGCATCAGAGGAAGGAATGAACAAAGTATTTCAAAGCACGGATCATCTGGAGGTTGCAGCAGCAATCATCATGAAAGGACAGATCCAACTCACTGCTCAACAACGCAGAGAAATGCTTGAGGAGAAACACAAAGAAATTGTAAGTACTATAGCTAGAGAAGCTATAAATCCTCAAACTGGACTTCCTCACCCCCCAAGGAGAATTGAAAAGGCCATGGAAGAGGCAAAAGTTCATATTGATCCATTTAAAACTGTTGACGAACAGGTAAATATTGTTCTAAAAGCCATTCGGATAAAAATTCCAATACGTTTTGAAAAGGTTAAAGTGGCTATGAGAATGCCTGGAGAATCTGCAGGTGGTGCTTATAGTACTATTTCTCAGTTTGGAAAAATCATTAAAGAAGAATGGCAACAAGATGGGTCATGGATAGCAGTGGTGGAGATACCTGGAGGCCTTCAAGATAGTTTTTATCAAAAAATGAGTGAGCTTACAGGTGGAAATGTTGAAACCAAGGTTATCAAATAACTTCTTCTTTTCCCTATTTTATGTGGCCTTCATAATTAAAGGAGGCATAATGTGATATTAGTAAAAGACAAGGATCTTGTGGTTCCTGGTGAAGTACTTGCAGAGGATGATTATCATCCTGGCAGAGGAACCTTTAAGGAAGAAAACAAAATATGCTCTTCTGTTGTAGGTTTGGTTGCCTTAAGAAATAAAAAAATTAGTGTAATTCCTCTACAAAGTAAATACGTTCCTAAACGGGGCGATGTAGTTATTGGAGAGATTACTGATATTAGATTTTCAATGTGGGGACTAGATATAAACTCACCTTACTCGGGATTGTTACCTGCATCAGAAGTGTTTGGGAAAGAAAAACGAGAACTGGAGAAAGTATTTGACATTGGAGATGTTTTATTTTTAAGAGTAATTGATGTAGACGAAGTTAAAAAAGTAAAATTAGGACTCAAAGGCAGAGGGTTGGGCAAATTTAAAGGAGGCATATTAATAAATATCACTCCTACTAAAGTTCCTAGGTTAATTGGGAAAAAAGGATCCATGATTAATATGATCAAGGATAAAACTCGCTGTGATATTGTCGTTGGTCAAAATGGAGTGGTATGGGTTAATGGCCAAAGTGATATGGAAAGAATTGCTGAAAAAGTCATTTTAATGATTGAAGATGAGGCTCACACTTCTGGACTTACTGATAGAGTTCGAGATATGCTTGCGGAGTTAACTGGCGAGAAAATTGAGGTTGATGAAGAAGAAACTTCTGAAACAGAGTCATTGGAAGAATCAAAAGATGATGAATCTCAAGTTTCTAGCAAGACTGAAGAAGAATCATCTGAATCTCAAGGTGAAGCTGCAGAACAAGAGAAAGTTGTTGAAGATCAAGAAGAAACAGTTGAAAAAGAGGGAGGAGACAAAACGTCTCAGGACAACTCTGAAGATTCTTCTAACAATGAGGAAAATAAAGCAAATAAAAATCTCCCTCGTGATCTAATTGAATCTAAATTAAATTTCATTAAGAGGTGATTATTATCATCACAACAGACAACAATTCAACTTCTAAATCAAGGGATGATGGAAGATCATTTGATGAACTCCGATCCTTGAAAATTGAAGCAGGTGTTTTAGAAAGAGCTGATGGATCAGCGTATTTGGAATTTGGTGGAAATAAAATATTGGTGGCAGTTTATGGGCCTAGAGAATCACATATTCGGAGATTACAACGTCCAGATAGGGCCAATATTAGGTGCAGATATAACATGGCCCCGTTTTCTGTGGACGATCGTAAAAGACCAGGGCCAGATAGAAGATCGGTAGAAATATCAAAAATTACTTCAGAAGCTTTACAGCCATCTATACTTCTTGAAAAGTATCCTAGATCACTTATAGATATTTTTATAGAAGTATTAGAGGCTGAAGGGGGAACTAGATGTGCAGGAATTACTGCAGCTTCTGTAGCCTTAGCTGACGCTGGTATACCTATGAAAGACATGGTTGTGGCTTGTGCGGCCGGTAAAGTAAATGATGAAGTTGTACTGGATCTCTCAGAAGTAGAAGATAAAGACGGTCAAGCTGATGTTCCGGTGGCAATCATGCCACGCAGCGGTGAGGTAACACTCCTACAGAGTGATGGCAATCTTACCACTGAAGAATTTGAAAAAGCCCTTGATCTGGCTATTGAAGGCTGTCAAGAAATTAGTAAAATTCAAAAAGAGGCCTTAAAAAACAGGTACGGTGAGTAAGATGAATGTTGTTCCAGAGATAACTCGTAAAAGCATTACTAATCTTATAAACAATATGGAAAGGCCTGATGGTCGTGCTTTGGATGAATATAGGGAAATTTCGCTTGAAACTGGGGTTATTTCCAAAGCTGAAGGATCTGCACGTGTAAAAATCGGAAATACTCAAATAATTGTCGGTACTAAGTCACAACTTGGAGAACCTTTCTCTGATACTCCTAATGTTGGTGTACTTATGACCAATTCGGAACTTTTACCTATGGCTTCACCTACATTTGAACCAGGACCACCTGATGAACGCTCAGTTGAATTAGCTAGAGTGACAGACAGATGTATTCGCGAAAGTCGAATGGTTGATATGGAGAAGCTGTGCATCATCGAAGGCAAAAAAGTTTGGTTGATATTTGTTGACCTGCATATTCTTGATTATGATGGTAATTTATTTGATGCGGCTGTTTTAGGAACTGTTGCTGCTTTATTAGATACAAAAATACCTAAAGCTACCGTGGAAAATGATGAAATTGTAATTAATAAGGATATTTTAGAACCATTACCTATTCGGGATAAAGTTACAATGTGTACTTTTGCCAAAATAGGTGAGCAGATGATCATTGATCCAGCATTAGATGAAGAAAATATACTTTCTGCTAGAATATCTATTGGAATTACGGAATCAGGACAGATATGTGCTATGCAGAAAGGTGGTGCCACACCACTCACTAAAGATGAGATAATAAAAGCAGTAAAAACAACTGAAGAAAAATCTAAAGAGTTGATGAAAAACTTACCATAATCATCTACTCTTTAAACCTTACATTTAAATATTGCTTTAATTATATTTTATATATCTAAATTGTCGATATGACAAAAATTTAATCTAAATATTATGAGTAACTTTTTTAAACTAATGATTTCTAAAGTTTGTTTAAAATAATTTACTTGGACTGCAATTAACTCAGTTATTGTCAGTTTTTTCAGTGTTAATTCACTAATAACAGATAGATGCAATTTTATAGTATGCTAATCTATCCGGGATAATTATTATCCTAAAAACCACTAAATCGTAAAATTTACTTGGAGTGATATAAATGGCAAGAACCAAAAAAGTTGGTATTACAGGAAGATTTGGGGCTAGATACGGTAGAAAAGCCAAAAGAACCGTAAAACAAATTGAAGAAAACATGAAAAAGAAGCATGTTTGCCCTAAATGTGACAGACCTCATGTTAAAAGAGTAAGTACTGGAATCTGGAAATGCAGAAAATGCAATACTGTCTTTACTGGCGGTGCATATGCCCCAGTTACACCTATGGGAAAGACTGCTACTAGAAATATAAAACGGATTGTTGGAGGTTTATGAGTTGTATAAATGTGCTGAATGTGGAGCTGTAATTGATCCTAAAGGTTACATGGAAAATAAATGTCCACGATGCAGATATAGGATTCTATTTAAAGAAGTTCCTACTGTAAGAAGGAATATTAAAGCAAGATAATAAATTTTATCTTTATTATTCTACTTTGGGAAGAGTTTCAATGCTCATCACTACGTCTAGAAAACCTGGAAGCAGAACACGTTCGTTTTGTCAGACCCTTCACCGGGTTTTAAATTCAGAATATGTAAACAGGGGTAAAATGAGCATGAGAGATGTGCTTTTAAAAGCTTCTCAATTAAACCATGATACTATTGCTGTTGTTTTTGAAAAACACGGTAATCCCAGTAAAATAACTTTTTATGATTGTGATGGTTCTGAGATAATTTACATCACTTTAAATGCTGCTCTTCCTGAAAAAAGGATCAAGATACATAAAGATCATTTATCGTATAAATGTGATGTTAAAGACCTATGTTTTTTAGGGGATATTCTTAATATTGAAAGTGATAATGAATCAGAATTGGATTTTTTATGGATAAAGAAATCTGATAATGATTATAAAGCAATCTTGGAATTTTTTGATTCCAGTGGGATATCTACTGGCTTCAAGATTTTTATAAAAAACTTTAATAGAGGAGAGGGTGCTGCTTGAATGCAACTGCTCCTTTAAAGTATGTTGAAAGTGAAATACTAATTGAATTTGATAATCCAACACAAGCAGAACTTATATTCACTTCTGTACAACCTGAGATTTCTAGTTCTCCTTCTCAAAGATCATCTATGACTATGGATCTTCAAGGAAATAACATTCATATTAACATTAAAGCTACAGATGCCACCTCTTTCAGAGCATCATTAAACTCATCTCTAAAATGGATTATATTATCATTAGATGTATTAAATCTTAAAAATAAAAAGTAATTATTTTAATAAAATGAGGTAATACAATGGAAGTTCCACAAAATATCCAACATCAATTGGCCCAATTCCAACAGTTACAACAACAAGCACAGGCAATTTCTATGCAGAAACAAACTGTTGAATTACAAATCCAGGAATCTCAAAAAGCTTTAGAAGAACTTAAAAAAGCTGCAGACGATGCTGATGTTTACAAAACTGCAGGCAATCTTTTAATTAAAGTTCAAAAAGATGAGATTAATACTGAGTTAGAAGATAAAGTTGAAACTTTACAACTTAGAGAAAAAACCATTCAAAGACAAGAAGAAAGAGTTATGAGTAAACTCCAGGAAATGCAGGCATCATTACAAGAAGCTATGCAGGGCGCTGGATTAACTCCGGGGATGGGTAATTAATTGAAAAAACTCAAAAATTTGAGTCAAGAAGATTTAGATCAAATTTCAGATTTCATTTCTTCTACCACTCAAAACTTCATTTTAGGTCAAGTTTCTAAAAAAGAGATTTCTGACATTGATATAAAGGTTGAATTATCATATAGTGAAGAACTCTCTGTTGATATATCAATTGAGCTTTTTTTAGACCAGTTATCTAATCAGGACCCCGAAATTGTCAATGAAGCATTAGAATTTGCCCATAATTCACTGGACAAATTTTTAGATGATCATTACCGAATTTAATTAATTTTTTCTTTTATTTAAACTATTTTTCTCAATTTTTAATACGATATTTAAGTATTTTAACAATTAAGTAATACTTTTTTTTCAAAAAGTATTTATACTAATTGCACCTTCTTTAACATGAGCATTGGTTTCCTCCTATGCTTATGCCATAAATCTTGGCATGATTCCTAAAGTACTCCAGGGCATCTATAACAATCCTTTCGCTCAGTCACTTTTTTTATTGTATAGATGCCCTGTATTCAAATTTTGAGGAAATTTTCTGTTTCAATAATCCTTTTGAGTAGTTTATTGGTTTACTTAGTATTTTTTCCATATGCACTGTTCCTCTTTCATTTTGAGTATCTTCAATAATATTATATCCATTACACATCCAAAATTCGAGAGACCCTGGAACTATTTTGTGTGTATGCAGATAAATTTCATGGAATTCTTGGTCATGGCAAAAATTTTCTCCAAATTTTACCAGAGAAGATGCTAAACCTATCCTACGATAGTGGCTCAGTACAAATGTTCTCCAGAAACTTGCTGTTTTTGAGGGATTGTATCTATCTTTAAAAGATTCAAAATCTTTATCATAGCTTCTTACGCCCAAAGTACCGACTAGTTTCTTTTTTTCGTTGTCTATGGCAATTATGAATGCATTTTTTTCAGGAGTTATATAAAACGATTCAAGATTTATTATGTCCTCATGGAATTCGGGAACATAACCATACCCAAATTCCTGTTTAATCAGTGAAAAAAGAAATTCTCGCACATTGAATAGGTCTATATCTGATTTTTCCATGATTTTGATGGTAAACTCTTTAATAATAATCCCTCACCAATAATACTTTTTGCTGGGTTTTTTCAAGATTTGTAATACTCATGAATATTTTTATATTAATAAGTAGTTTTAATCCAACCAGATATATATTTTTATTTAAGGGGTTCATGAAACAGAATTAAATATTTTAAAATAGATGTTTTATTAATAATATCCATAGATAGTACGAAATAAAAATTTAGACTTTGCGTTATAAAAATGAGAATCTTTGATTTATTTTAGATAGTGATGAGCATTAATCTAAAAAAATTATTCAATTTTAGTTGAGGAATCATTATGAGTTGTTACATTTACTGGAAAAAAATTTCGGAGATTGCAGAAAACCTGAAAAAATATGATGAATGCACCATTGAAAATTTGCCGTTAGAAAAAATATTGCCTCTTTTAGATGATATTGAAGAAATAGCTCATGATAAAACTATAGATTTTGAGTCAGCTCAACATATTTTAGATAATGAAAGAATGGCTAATGCATTAAAAGTTATCCGGAAATTTTATGTGGATATTGGAATGAAGCTGGAGACTGAGAAAGCATATGAAATCTTGAATTCAGATAGCCCCTGGAAAACTTTAGAGTCATTTCATTTTTTTCATCGATATGAAAAATTAATTCGAAATGAAGCTCATCTGGCGCATTATGTTAATGAGGATAGGGTTGTTTTTGTGGGAGGAGGTCCCCTTCCACTATCTCTAATATTAATTAATAAATTTTATGGGATTAAGGGGGTTAGCATTGAAAGATCCCCTGAGGTTGCTGATATTTCGAGGAATGTTTTAAAAAAAATGGACTTAAATGAAGAGATTTCAGTGTTATGTGGTGATGAGACTAGTCTTTCTGGTATCGATTTTGATCTAGTGTTGGTGGCTGCTCTGGCAGAACCAAAAAAGAGAGTTTTTAAAAATGTCCGCTTATTAATCAGTGAAGAAACTAGGGTAATTTACAGAACTTACACTGGCATGAGGGCTATTCTATATTCTCCTGTAACGAAAGAAGATGTTCTGGGATTTGTAATAGAATCCACAGTTTTACCTTCAGGTAAAGTGAACAATACTTCTATTTTAATCAAAAAAGAATAATTTTTAGCTAGAATTTATTGATAGAATATGATTTATTCTTAATTTATTACTAACTCTTGTTTTTTGCATTAATTTTTAATAATAAAAAATAAATAGAAAGTGTTAAATAAGAATTATATCACATTACAACTGATAACAATTAAGTTGTTGTGGGTAATACTAATTTAAGCCATTTTTTACCCTCTGTATGATCCGGTAGGGATTTATTATCTCTACTGGTTCTTTCCCTACATTAACTATTTTTTTTTATTTATGCTGTATTGGAATTCTTAATTGATTAAAGACTGATTTATTTATTTAAATTATGGATTGAATTTTTTAAATATATTTCTAATGATTATTCCTGGTCTTTTTTATAGAATAAATGTATAAATCCCTGATTTTAATAGGATTAATATCAATTAATTATTACTTTTTCTCGAATTTCCTCATTTTCGTAATAACATAAAACTTATTTATTGTATTACTCTAATATGATGTTGATACATTTATTGTTTCAATAAAGAAGTTTAGGGGCTGATTATATTAAAAATAAAACAAGAATCACTATAATTCTTATTTCATTCATGGCATTGGCTATATTTGGGAGTGGAATGGTCATCGCCCATCCAGGGCATGGTGAATATTATGATGAGGTAACTACTGAAGATACTAATCAACAAGAATCTAACCAAGATTCAACCAGTGATAGCAACAAGAAGAATAATAATAAAAAAAGTACAACTACAAACAATAAAAACAGTAACTCTGATGGTTCAAGCGGATCAAGTAGTGGTAGTTCTTCCAGTAATCAGGGAAGCAGTGGATCTTCACAGTCTGATTCTACTGATGATGCAACTGATCAATCCAGTGTAAATGATACTGCTACTTCCCAAAATAATTCGAATGATACAAATAATCAAACTAATGCCACTTCCACAGATAATTCTTCTAATCCAGTCATGAGTATTTTGACAATAATGGGTGTTTTTGTGGTAGGATTTGCAGCTATGGTTGGTCTGTTTAAAGCAGGTATATTGAAATAAAATTTTTATTTATGCTAATATCGGAATAAAGATTAATCATATTATACATTAAATGGAGGTTTTTTTATTGCATTTACCTGATGGAATTATACCTTTATGGCAGGCAGCTATTTACTGGGTAATTGTTCTCATTGCTCTGGCATTATACTCATATAAAATATCAAAAACTGAAGATAATCAAAAAAGAATGGTTTTAACGGCTTTACTTGCTGCTGCATCAGTCGCGGCTTCATCTATATCGGTACCTTCACCCTTTGGTGTACCCATGCATTTTTTCCTTATTCCTTTGGTAGCCATAATATTAGGTCCTTTAACAGGTGTTTTGGTTGCCTTTATTTGTTTAACCATTCAATTTTTCATCCTGGGAATGGGTGGGATTACCACATTAGGAGGAAATACATTAACTATGGGAGTAGTACTTAGCTTTTCTACTTACATATTCTATACATTGACTTCGGACCTTGACGAACGTTTAGGTGTTTTTGCGGGGACACTAATGGGAATAGCAATGGCCACCATTACTCATATTTTAATACTACTATTTGCAGGTGTTGCCACATTAGATCTGCTACTGGCTACTCTCTTACCATTTTATCTATTTATTGCAGTTATCGAAGGAACTGCGACTGTCTTCGTAGTATCATTTATAGGCAAAGTAAAACCTGAAATGTTAAAAATTACTAAAATCTAAAAAGGAGGATGTTTAATGAACATTAAATTAGTTTGTATTCTGATAATTGTTTTAGGAATGATATCCACGGTTAATGCTCATGGATTGCACGTAACTCCAGAGAATGCAACAATGATTGTCATTGCTGATAATTCGACAGGAGTTCCAGCTAAAAAATTAGCAAATGATATAGGACTGAATGTTTCTGTTTATAATTTTAAATCTGGAGATGACGTATTACATGAATTAGAACATGCTATAAATAATACTAATAAGACAATCTTGGTTGTAGCCTATCAAGATACAGTAACTGATTTCTTATCAAAACATCCTGAGGTTTCAGGTAGAATTTTTGTTAGCTCTTCAGATGAGATGGACATTAAAAATGGACTAATTTTGCTTAATTCCACAGCTTCAAAAAATACTAATACTAGCAGTGGCTTTTTAACTCCATTCATCACAGGAATTGTTATTGGTTTAATAGGGGGATTGGCAGGTGGTGTTTTCTGGATGAAAAAGAAAAGTGCGTGATATTTAACTTGTATTTTTTATTTTTTATTAACAATTTTTTAATAACCTCCTTTTCGTAATACTTTTTATAGAAATATAATTACATTTATATGAAATGAAGTTTAATAAAAAATTGATTCAAATGAATCATTTCTCCTAAGGGCATACTTGGTAGAAATCTAATACCCCAATGTATTTATCCCAAAACTGTTCGTTATCAGGTTTCTGCCAGGGTTCTTACTTTTTATTCAAAGTTTAGGGACTATTTATTTTTTTAGATATAGAAAAAGACGCTAAATTTTCGTATTTACATGTTTTAGAAATTTAAATACCAGTAATCTTTTTTCATGGGCATAATTGGCTCTATAATTAGTTTAAACAACTTATGGATCGATTTACTTCTTTAATAAATTATACGTTCTTCAATAATTGCTTTAATATAAAAATTACTTGATAAACTATAAAGTTTTCTTGAAAAAATAGTAAAATTTAAATATCAATTTTATTTGATTCAAGTATATTTTATAATATGCTAGATGTGAAATGGAGGTGAAAAACATTAGAAAACAATTAATTTTACTATTGATTTCTATGGTTTTTGTGATATCTTTATGTGGAACAGTTTCTGCAGCAAATAATTCTGAAGTAAATTCGTTTAATAAATCAGAAATAACATTAAATTTAACTTTGGAATATCCTGAAGCCATCGCGGGTGATAATTTGCCAAATATCACTGTGAAAGATGAAGAGGGGAATTTTATAAGTAATGTTTCAGTAAGTAAGTTCGGAGATAATCAGTACAAAGTGAATTTTACCAGTAATAAAACTCTTTTTAATATAACATCCAGTGCACTGGGACATGTATCAAATAGTGTGAATGTTTCAGTTTCCCACATAAACCCTGAAGATTTATTTTATTCGGCTAATGCCAGTATAAATCTGAGGGCTTATAATTTGCTAATGATTAGTAGCTCAGAGACGTATGTCCAGAATTTTGTAGATACCTATAAACAACTTAAAAATGAGGGTTATTATTTCAATCTCTATTATTTTGGGTTGGATGAGGTAACAGATTTGGCAAAACAGGAAAAAATCAGAGAAGCTGCAAATAAAGCAGATATAATTGCTTTACAGATGATTAGTAGTTCTTCTAAGGTGGATATTATAAGGGATTTAATATCCAATACTCCTGCAAAGAAAATTCTAGGTATTCGTAGTTCGAATCTTAATTTACCCAATATAGATCTTAATGATACAGTCACTAGACAGTACTGGGTTCAGGCCGGTGCAGAAAATGTTAGAAGGTTTCAATTATACATCCTGCAAATGGTAGGGATGGGATTAAAAACTGGTGAAAATGTCACTGTAGTGACCTGGCCAGAACAGTTCATATTTCACCATGGAGCTAATTCTTCCAATGCAAACTTAAATGGGGGAATAGCTATGTTTTACACATGGAATGAGTACTTCACATGGTACAAAAACAATGGTTATTATAAACAAAACGCACCATGGGTTGGAATTGTTGCCTATGATTCCAGTTTAAAAGGAGGAAACAGTGAAATGCAAGTAGAACTCCTAAAAAGTCTTGAAAATAAGGGGCTTAATGTTATACTTGTATTTGCAACCACTACGGGTAGATTAAATGTTGCGGATATGTATTTTAAAGAGGGCAATGTAACCAGAATCCATGCATTAATTGCTAGTTTAGGTTTCACTTATGTCTCTGGAAACTCTTCAAAGTCTATTATTCTATTTAAAGATTTGAATGTACCAATATTTGCTCCAGTTTATACTTCTAATCTGGAAGGTTGGGAAGATAGTTCAACTGGGATAACCAGTGAAGTGTACTGGCAAATTGCACAACCCGAACTGGAAGGAAGAATAGAACCAATCCTCATGGGAGGTATAGAAACAGTAGGAATAGATCCTGAAACCGGAATAGTCCTCAAACATTATAAGGCCATTCCTGAGAGAATTGATAGAGTCACAGAACGTGTAAAAAATTGGATCGAACTCAGAACCCTTTCCAATGCCGATAAAAAAATTGCACTGCTCTACTATAATATTGGTGGGGGTAAAGATGGAGTATCTGCTTCTTATCTGGATGTGGTAAGTAGTATTGATGCCATCATTAAGGCCTTAAATGGAACTAATTACACCGTTCCCGGTAACTATTCCTCAAAAGACATAGTAGATATTATGCTAGGTATTGGAAATAATGTAGGTAGTTGGGCTCCAGGAGAACTTGAAAAAGTAGTTCAGGCGGGTGCCATAACAATACCTCTGGAGACATATTTAACATGGTTCAATAGTCTGCCTGAAACTTTAAGGAACGAAGTCATAAGTGAATGGGGGCCAGCACCAGGTAATGTAATGGTTTACAATAATTCCATAGTTATATCTGGAATAATGCTGGGAAATGTGTTTTTAGGTGCCCAACCTATGCGTGGTTGGGGTGAAGATCCCGATAAAATAACACACTCTGCTAGTTTGCCGCCAACTCATCAATACATTGCTTTTTATATGTGGCTTCAGAACCAGTTCGATGCCAATGCAATAATTCATTTGGGTACTCATGGGACATTGGAATGGCTCCCAGGGCGAAGTGTAGGTCTGGGTAGTGATGACTGGCCAGATGTTTTAATAGGTAACATACCTAATATTTACCCTTATATCGTAGAAAATCCAGGTGAAGGAACACAAGCTAAAAGAAGAAGTTATGCTGTAATCATAGACCATATGATTCCACCTATGGTTCTCTCAGAACTTTATGGTGATTTAGCAAAACTTTCAGATCAGATTAAATTCTATCGCGATGCTACAACTGAGGAAAGAAAAATTGCGCTCCAAAAAATCATGATGGTGATGATTAAGGATTTACATCTAGATGAAGATTTGAATTTGAACCTCAATACAACTCCCTTCAATGAAGTTTTGGACAAGGTTGAACACTATTTAGAAGAACTTGCTGTGACACTAATGCCTTATGGCTTACACACATTTGGAAGTGTTTTAGAAGGAGATTTATTGGAACAGATGATAGAATCTATTGTAAGTTTTGATCCAGAAAATAGGAATACTACTGAGTATAGAGATTACTTACGCAGCATACTAAGTGTAAATTATGAAATGGAATACTTGTTGAAAGCTTTAAATGGGGAATATATACCTGCAGCTCTTGCAGGAAGCCCTATCCGAAAAGTCGATGTACTTCCAACTGGTTCAAATTTTTATTCCTTTGACCCCAGATATGCTCCAGATAAAGCTTCCTGGGAAATTGGGAAAAAAATGGCGGATGATCTAATACAAGAATACTACAATACTAATGGCCGTTACCCCGAAACAGTAGGCGTTGTTTTATGGTCTATTGAGACCATGCGTACCAATGGGCAGTCTATTGCTATGATATTAAGGTTAATGGGTCTTGAACCAACTTATGCATCTTCTGGATATTTCAATGGAGTAAAAGCAACACCATTATCTGAACTTAATAGGCCCCGAGTGGATGTTGTAGTAACCATAAGCGGACTTTTCAGAGACACGTTCTCTTACACCATAGAATTATTAGACGATGCTTTTAGATTCGTATCCAAACTCAATGAAAGTGTTGCAAATAACTATATTCGAAAACACTATCTGGAAGACCTGATTAAATATAATGGGCAGGGAATGAGTTCAGATGATGCTGAATTATATGCTATGGCGCGTATATTCGGGCCTCCTGCAGAAGCATATGGTACTGGTTTAAGTGAGTTATCTACTACAACTACTGCCTGGGATGATCAATCTGAGTTGGTCGACACATATTTAACCAGAATGTCCTATTTCTATGGGAGAAACATAAATGCTAAAAGTGGTTTAAATGCATTTATAAACCAGCTCACACGTATTGATGCGACTGTACAAATCAGAGATGGTTTATATGGTGTATTTGATAACGACGATGTAGTGCAGTATTTAGGTGGTCTGACCATGGCTGCCAAATACTTATCTGGGCGTGATATTCAGGTTTATATTGCAAATACTAGAGGCACACCTAAAATTGAGACATTGTCTCAGTTTGTAAATAATGAGATGAGGACCCGAATATTAAATCCTAAATGGGCGGAGGGTATGCTCAAAAATAACTTTAGTGGTGCACATGAAATTGCAGATCATGTAGAGAACTTATTCCGATGGAATGCTATAGATCCTACAGTAACCAAAGATTGGATGTGGAAAAATATAGCGGATATGTACATACTCGATTCAAATTACCGGAATCAGATGTTAAAAGCAAATCCATATGCATTTGCTTCAACTGCAGCATGGTTATTGGAAGCAGCTAGAAGAGGAATGTGGAAAGCAGATTCTGCTACTTTAACAAAAATAGCTAATGAATACATTAATGCTATTAAAGATTATGGAGTTGTGTGCTCTCATCACACTTGTGCTAATCTTGAATTTAATAAGTGGGTGGCTAAGGTGTCTTCACTTCCAGCAGCTACTTTAAAAACATATGCAAATATTATCAAAGCTGCAACTGGTCAGGATATAGGATTAACCTCAAATAATCCATCAAATCCATCACAAGATGATTCATCTACTAGTGAAAATGGTCACTCTCCATCTACTGGTGGAAGTACTGGTCAGTCTTCATCTGATGGGCATTCCAGTTCCAAATCTTCTGATTCTATATCAGAAAAATCAGCATCTCAAAATACTGCAGGATCAGAAAAATCTCAACAGAAATCATATGAAGTCACTAAAAATCCACAAGGATCTTCAGATAGCACTGGTGTCACTGCCTATGCTATTTTGGGGATAATTGGATTATTGGGATTGTTTGGATTAGGATACTACCGCAGCAGAATCAAATTTTAAAACTTTTTTTTATTTTTTACCATTAAAAAATGGATTTTCATGGGAATAGGTATTAACAATTATTTGTTATTACTAAATACTTGAAAATCAGGGAAAAAGTAATAATAAGTTTTTAATAGAAATTATTATATATTGGATTGAATCAAGGTGAAAATATGGACATTGTAAGTTTACTCTGGCAAGTAGGAGTGCTATCTGTCTTGCTGGTATTTGGAATAAAAATTGGTTTAGCTATGGGCTTTGCTGGCCTTTCAAAAAAAATGGCAGCAGCAATAACTATAGGATATGGTTTAGGTATATTAGCTCTAACAACTTTGGCTAGTGCTTATATGTCCTCTATACAGGGTTTTTTTACCGAATATTCTTCGTTAATAACTATAATCATGGCGGCAGTAATCATGTATGCAGGATTCCATACTATAAACGAGTGGAAACAGAATAAAAAAAATACTGCTAAAGCAACTTGTATGGCTATGGTTGCTCCATGCCCCTGCTGCTTTGGTGCAGTAATTGCGGTTATTATAATGGTTTCACCACTTATAGGTCTTTCTGCTGCAACTATAGGTAGATATTCTGCATTATTTTTAATGATATTAATAGCGGTTTTTTATCTCGCTTCCGGAGCAATTGTAAAGATGGTAAAAAAACCTTACCCTGTACTACTAGGCAACTTCATGCTTTTTGCAGGATTATATTTCATGGCATCAGCAATAGTTCTACCCAATATAAACTCAGTTTTAAGTACTACTATGACTCCACTATCAGTTCCATCTATAACGACTTTAGTATATGCTATTTTAGGTGCTGTAGCCTTACTGGTTGTTGGAGTTTATATGACTAAGAAGAGAAGCACTCTTTCTAAATAGACAAAAAATAAAATTAAGTATCAAATTTAATTATTATGAGGTGATTTCATGGTTGCAGTTCCTGGCAGCGAAATGTTAGGCAGTGCTTTGCACGTAATTTCTCAGAGTCTTTTAATACCGGTAATTGTCGGCCTTTTGTTATTCATGGCATATGCCATCATCACATTTGGTGGAATGATTTCTGAATATTCCAGCCGAATTAAAACCAGTCCCAAAGAAATTGAAGATATACTAAAGGCAATATCAAATCCTCCAACTCCTGAAAATATACTGGAAGTTGTGGAAAAAAGTGCACTGCCACAAGGACAAAAAACTATTCTAAATGACCTGGCCAATACTCAGAATATGGGTTCAGAATCCAGAGAAGCATTAGCTCGAAAATTAGTTGAAAATGAAGAAATAAAAGCAATGAAAGGAATAGAAAAAACAGATATAGTTACTCGTTTAGGCCCTACTCTTGGTTTGATGGGAACATTGATTCCTATGGGTCCTGGACTAGCTGCTTTAGGGTCGGGGGATATAAATACTCTTGCCCAGGCAATTATTATAGCTTTTGATACAACAGTTGTTGGCCTGGCAGCAGGCGGTATTGCATATGTGGTTTCTAAGATTAGGAGAAGATGGTATGAAGAATACATTTCTAACTTAGATACTCTGGTTGATTCAGTTCTGGAGGTTATGAAAAATGGTGAGAAAATCCAGACGCAGAATGTTTTCTAGTCAGCAAGAGGAAGACCCTACAGCTGGAACATCCAACTTGGTAGATGCAATGTTGGTGCTTTCTGTCGGATTTTTAATATTTCTGGTTATGTCTTGGAATATGCAGAACATTGTTTTCTCAGATATGTCTGCTGATGAGAGACAGGACACCATGGAAGCAATGAAAAAGGCTGTAGAAATAAATCAGGGAAACGAGTTGAATGATACTCCTCAAACTTCGTCGGGATCAGGACAGGGTTATGTGGAGATGGGCCAGGTTTATAAGGATCCAAAAACTGGAAAACTTATCATGGTTCAGGGAGGTTGACATTCACTTTCCATTTTTTTAATAATTTTTAATCTACTTTTCTCCTTTTTTTGGATTTTTTTCGCATTAATCAGCTAGTTTTTACCATTTATTTTAATAACATGAAAAACTAATTTTTGAATATGATTGAAATTATACCAGTACTTGATTTAATGTCAGGTATGGCTGTATCTGGAAAATCAGGAATGCGTGAGACTTATAAACCACTGAAAACTGTTTTTGCTAACTCTTCAAATCCTATGGAAATAGCTTTGTCTCTGGAAAGGCAGGGTGCGCGCCGAATATACATAGCTGACTTGGATGCCATTGAAAATAAGGGATCAAATCTGGAACTGGTGCAAAAAATTAACCATATCTTGCCAGTTATGCTTGATTTTGGAGTGAGAAATATTGAAACATATGAATTTGCTCTAAATTTTGCCAGTAAAGTTATTGTGGCTACAGAGACTCTAAACAGTCTGGAAGATCTTCACTTAATATTTGAAAAATTTCCTAAAGAAAGGATAGTGGTCAGTGTCGATATTAAATATGGAGAATTATATTCCAATGAAATGGATTTATCACTTGGTGATTTGAAAGATGAACTAATAAATTTAAATCCCTCTGAGATTATTCTTTTAGATATAAGTCAAGTAGGAACGGAAAAAGGTTTCAACTATAATCTCATTAAAGAATTTGAACCCCTCAAAAACTCTTTGATATTAGGTGGAGGCATAAATTTAGATGGGATTTCAGATATCTCTTCCACAGGGGTGAACAAAGTTCTTATTGGTTCAGCACTTCATAATGGGAAATTTCCGCTGGTTATTTAGAATTTTTTAAGGAGGAAAAAATGGGATCATTTTTACTTTTAGGGCCAGTTAGTAAGGATACTATCATAAAAAAAAATCAGAAAACTCATAGAATTGGGGGCGCTGTTTATTATCAATCCATGGTCTTAAGTGGATTAGGATTAAAACATACTGCTGCTGTAACTCTTTCAAAAGAGGATAAATTCATATTAGATGAATTTCCAGATAAAACAAAGGTAATTCCCTTGTTTAAAAGAGATACTGTGAAATTTGAAAATAATTATTATGATCATGATCCTAATCATAGGATTCAACGCTCTAATGCTCCTAAAATACCGGTTACTGTAGAAGATGTTGAAAATATTTTCACATTATTTAAAGATAAAAAACGACAGTTTGACGGAGTTTTGTTAGGTCCTCTTTTACCATGGGACATACCAATGGAGACCATTAATAAAATTCATGATCTTAATATACCCATATATATGGGCCTTCAAGGTTATTTAAGACATTTTGATGGTTGTGATATCCATTTAGAGCCATTGAAAAGAGTAAATGTAATTTTAAAATATGTCAAAATATTATTTTTAGATGAAGGGGAGGCCAGGGCCATAGCCCCTAATGAAACATCACTGGCAAAAATTGGACAATTATTATCTGGATATGGTCCTGATGAAGTAATTATCACCTGTGGGAATAGGGGTTCAGTAATATATTCTAAAAAAGAATCAAAAGCTTTTATAATTAAGGCGTTCCCTCCAAGTAAATTAACAGATCCCACTGGACTTGGAGATACATTCATGGCAGCTTATATTTCCTGCCATGTAACTGGCAATTCTTTGGAAGAATGTGGGCGATTTGCAGCAATGGTCTCGACAATTAAATTAGAAAATAAAAATGGATTTAAAAAAGATTGGAATTATGTATTAAACCGGCTAAATAAAAATAAATAAATAATTAGCTGCCTATAATTGCTGGAAGAATTAAAAACGGTAATAAACCCGCAGCAAAGAACATAATAACTCCTATGATTGTATAATTTTGTTTTCTATCCATTATGCCTATGCAAATAAAAAGAATGCCTAAAAAACCGACTATTGCTGGGGCTATGTGTGAATAGATAAGGGATCCTGTAAATGTTTCAACTACCATTTTATCACTTTATAATTTTAAATTTCTTGAATTGATAATTTTTAATATATTTCTTTTAGAATTTTGATTAGTAAAAAGTATTTATTATCTTAAAATCAAACTCTTTATTATTGATTACTCTTTCAAATTACAATTATATAAATTTTTGTGTAATCAATAATATAAAATGGTTAAAAATCACGCTGAACATATTATAAAGGAGGAAATTTGATGTTACATGGTACAGATGTATTAAAAAAAGGCTTCGCTAAAATGACAAAGGGTGGAGTCATAATGGATGTTGTAAATGCAGAACAAGCAGCTATAGCTGAAGAAGCTGGCGCTGTTTCAGTAATGGCATTGGAAAAAGTTCCTGCTGATATTAGGGCTGCTGGTGGAGTTGCTCGAATGGCAGATCCCACTAAAGTACAGGAAATTCTTGATGCTGTTTCTATTCCGGTAATGGCTAAAGTCAGGATTGGACACTTTGCAGAAGCACAGATACTGCAAACATTAGGTGTGGACATGATTGATGAAAGCGAAGTTTTAACCCCTGCAGATGAATCATTCCATATTGATAAGAAAAAATTTACCATACCATTTGTTTGTGGTGCTCGGAACTTAGGAGAAGCTTTGCGGAGAATAGATGAAGGTGCAGCAATGATCCGTACTAAAGGTGAACCTGGTACCGGAAACATTGTAGAAGCAGTTCGCCACATGCGCATAATCATGGGACAAATTCGTGAGATTCAGAATAAAGAAGAAGAAGAATTATGGACATTTGCCCGTGAAATTGAAGCCCCACTGGAACTGGTCAAAGAAACTGCAAAACTAGGTAAAATTCCTGTAGTTAACTTTGCTGCTGGCGGTGTAGCTACTCCTGCTGATGCTGCTTTAATGATGCAACTTGGTTCAGATGGTGTATTTGTTGGGTCTGGAATATTCAAATCTGATAACCCTGAGCAATTTGCAAAGGCAATAGTAGAAGCCACAGCACATTATAATGAACCTGATGTACTTGCTGATGTTTCAAGAGGATTAGGAAAAGCAATGCATGGGTTAGAAATCAGTGAAATATCTGACGCTGACCGTATGCAAGAGAGAGGATGGTAATCCTCTTTATAATTACTTTTTTTTTAAAAAAAAAATTAATCAATAGCTAAATTTCCGTGTTCTTGACTACTTATTCTTACGGCATCTTCAGCATTGTAAATAACAGCATAATCGCCAATATCCTCATTTTTGTGATGGGATAAAATATCAAGAATATAACTTAATTCACTTTCCCTTACCACCATCATTACTTCTAGGCGTGGTGAAAAATTCATATTGTAATGACTTCCCCGATATGTTTCACTTTTTTGACTTTCTTCAGCATATTTGATATCGGCAACAGTTATATTTGAAAATCCCATTTTTTCTAACGATTGCTTGATGGGATTCATCATTATGGGGTGTAAATTAAATTTAATTTTCTTTAATTTTTCTTCATTTACATCATCCCTATACTCTTCAGGATCATATTTCTTAAATTCACTGTCATGGTTTTTTCCAGTTTCTGTAGTGTTATCCAATTCTACTGAATAATCTGATTCTTCAGTTGAATAAGTCTCCTGCTCTTTTTCACTTGCATATTCTTCTAGTATCTCTTTTTTGGATCTAGTTATTAATTCTTCAGGTGAATAATCTGACTTTTTGATATTTTTATCAATTAGAGATGATAACCTGTTTAGTGCTATGATTATACTCTCAATTTTATTATCTATAGCAAATATCTCATTTTCCTTTTGCGAAATTTCATGGGAATTTTCTTCCATTAACAGAACATGGGGCAGCTGTTGAATATTTAATATATCCACTATTCCCCCTATGTCCTCTGGAGAAGAACCTGAGACAAAGATCATCACCCCATCAACTTGTTGTATAATATCTCCTAATGAAAAGAATTGTTCATGCCCGTATTCCTTCAATAAGTAAGTGTTTTTTCCATCTATGGTCATTCTCTGATATTGGTATATCTCTAAATCGATCCAATTTTGACTTTCTAATTTTAAGCTGCCTTGATTTTTCAGGACAAGAATTTTTTTTGACATTCATCATCCCCGCCAATGATATTATAATTAACACGAAACTAAGTTCAATAAAATAAAACTAAAATCAATCTATAAAAAAAATATGATAAAAACAAAATAAAAAAAAGAGGTTGGTGGCCACTAAGGCCTTAAATAATTATACTGCATTATCTCCTCTTTCTCCAGTTCGGATTCTTACCACATCTTCTACAGATGATATGAAAATTTTCCCATCTCCAATATCCCCTGTCTGTGCAGTTTTCACAATGGTATCAATGACTTTATCAGCATCTGCGTCATTGACAATTAGTTCCAATCTGGTCTTAGGGAGAAGATCAATACGATAATCACTTCCCCGATAGCTTTCTGTGATACCTAACTGACGACCCCTTCCTTTAACTTCAGTCACGGTCATTCCATGGCATCCCATAGTTTCCAGAGCTTTTTTCACATCTTCCAATTTGTCTGGTCGAATAACTGCTACTATTTCTTTCATTTTTTAACCCACCTGTCTAAATTCTGTAACCAGACTCCTCGTGGAGATTGGTATCCAGACCTTCAATTTCTTCTCTTTCGTTGACTCTTAGTCCCATAGTGTATTTAATGATTAACCCTATGATTAGAGTTACTACAAAGGAGTATGCAGCTACAGCAACTACGGCTATAATCTGAATCCATAGCTGTCCAGGGTTTCCATAGAATAATCCAACTCCAGCTTCGTTAACAAATGGCGCTGCAAATAAACCTGCGGCGATTGCACCCCATAGACCTGACATACCGTGTATTCCAACTACATCCAGTGCATCGTCGTATCCAAGTTTTGGTTTGAGGTAGGATATTGCAAAGTAGGAAACAACTGATGTGATTAATCCAATTATAACTGCTACAGGTATGGTTACAAAACCAGCTGCAGGAGTAATTGCTACTAAACCGGCAACCGCACCTGATATTGCACCAAGTAAAGTTGGTTTACCTGTTTTAATGTAATCTATTATGACCCATGAGATCATTGCTGCTGCGGCAGCAGTGTTGGTAACTATGAATGCTGATCCAGCTAATCCGCCTGCGGTTAATGCAGATCCGGCATTAAATCCAAACCATCCGAACCATAGTAATCCCGCACCTATTACAGAGTATCCTAAGTGGTGAGGTAGCAATCGAGTATCTTTTCTTTTACCTAATAGTAAAATTAGTGCTAATGCAGCAATACCGGAGTTTATGTGCACAACAGTACCTCCTGCAAAGTCAAGAGCACCTAGATTGAATAACCATCCTCCACCCCATACCCAGTGGGCAATTGGGACATATACCAGGGAGACCCAGGCTGCTACAAATACCATCCATGAAGAGAATTTCATTCTCTCTACGATTGCTCCAGAAATCAGTGCCACGGTTATGGCAGCAAAGGTCATCTGGAAAGCAATGAATACGAATTCAGGAACGGTTGTTGCAACAGTAGAAAGTTGGTCTACACCAATTCCACTTGTTAGCAAGTTCATTGGACTTCCAATTATTCCCATCAAAGTATCTGAACCAAATGCAAATTGGTACCCGTAAAGTACCCAAATTATGCTTGTTATGGCAAATGCGATGAGAGATAAAAACATTGTATTTAAGACATTTTCTTTTTTAGTTAACCCTCCATAGAATAATGCTAAACCTGGAACGGTCATTAGCATTACAAGGGCTGTGGATATAAGCAACCACGCTGTATCACCAGAGTTAAGAACAGGATCCATAACATTTCCTCCATTTTTTCATTATAGAAAATCTTCTTTTTAGATTTTAATAATATTTTTAATTTATTTTTAGATTTTTAACACGTTATATTCGCTTTTTACTGCTTAATAGTGTTAATTCCTCCAATATCTTTTTTCCAGATGAATCAATATGTACATTCATCGGAAATCGGAAGCCATCTTCCGACATTATAGTAGTTGGATATTTTTATATATAAATGTTTTGGTTTTCCTGAATTTTGTTCAGAAAAAATTAATATGAAGGTTCAATTGTTACAGTGATATGGTAATTTTTTTGAATAAAACCATATCAGTCATGATAAAACATTAATAAATTTAAAAAAAATAATAGAAAAAAATAAAAAAATACAAAGAGGAGATTAAATTGCTTCTTTTCCTCTTTCGCCTGTCCTAATTCTAATGACTTCCTCTATGGTAGAAATAAAGATTTTTCCATCCCCAATGTCTCCGGTTTTTGCATTCTCTAAAATAGCATTGACTACTGAGTCCAGGTCACTGGCTTTTACAACAATCTCTAACCTTACTTTAGGGAGCAAATCAACATTATAATCTTTTCCACGGTAGCTTTCAGTTATTCCTAATTGCCTACCTCTACCTTTAACGTCTTCTACAGTCATTCCATGAATTCCAAGCTTTTCCAATGCATCTTTCACAGCTTCAAGTCTGTCAGGACGGATTATAGTGATTATCCTTTTCATTAACATCACCTTTTATATTAAATTAGTATTTAATTAGCTTATACTATTTTCAATTAATCTTGAAGCATTTATAAATACCTAAGATAGTCTGTAACCGGATTCCTCGTGTAGATTAATGTCCAGTCCTTGAACTTCGTCTGCATCTTTTACTCTCAGACCCATTGTTTTATCCAGTACTTTGCCTATAATCCAGGTAACTACAAATGAATATAGTGCTACTGTGACAATGGCAATAGTTTGGCTAATTAATAAGTTAAAACTACCTGTTATTAACCCTCCTGAAGTTAAAACATTATTTATTGCAGGTAAAGCAAATATTCCCACAGCTAAGGATCCAAAAATACCACATACTCCGTGAATTCCGAATACATCCAGTGCATCGTCATAACCAAGAAGAGGTTTTAAATGGGATACTGCGTAGTAAGAAATAATTGATGTAACAAATCCAATAATCAGTGCTGCTGTAATGTTAACGTATCCCGCGGCAGGTGTTATGGCTGCTAAGCCAGCAATTGCACCGGATAATGCACCTAAAAGTGTTGGTTTTCCTGTGTTTAATTTATCCATTAATACCCAAGCAAGCATTCCTGCTGCTGCTGAGATGTTAGTCACAATCATGGTAGATACTGCTAAATCTCCGGCAGAAAGTGCAGATCCGGCATTAAATCCAAACCATCCGAACCATAGTAATCCTGCTCCTATTACAGAATAACCCAAGTTATGAGGCAGCAAACGCATATCTTTTCTTATTCCTAATAACAGTACTAATGCCAGAGCAGCTATACCACTACTTAAGTGAACTACTATGCCTCCTGCAAAATCAAATGCTCCTAGTTGGGCTAACCATCCCCCTCCCCACATCCAGTGAGCTATAGGTATGTAGACCAGTAACAACCACAGCGGTACAAATAGTAACCAAGTGGAAAATTTCATTCTCTCAACAATAGCTCCAGATATGAGCGCTACTGTGATTGCAGCGAAAGTCATTTGAAATATGGCATATAATCCAGTAGGGATTGTTGGAGCAAGTGGAGCAAGAGCTTTGCTTTCTAATATCCCATTAAAGAATGGATTATGCATCGTTCCAAGTAATCCATATATATCCTGCCCAAATACCAGGTCATAACCAAAGACAAACCAAATAATGCTCACAATAGAAAAGGTTATGAAAGATAAAAACATCGTATTTAAAACATTTTGCCGTTTAATTAACCCGGAATAAAAAAGAGCGACTCCGGGGATGGTCATTAAAATGACCAGTGCTGTGGATATTAACATCCATGCAGTGTCTCCTGAATTGAGTACAGCAACCATTTTTTGCCTCCATATATATTATTACTATTAATATGATTCCAATTTACGATTATAATAGTTAATTTTACAATTACTATCTTGTTTATAATTATTTTCCATTGAAATCCATTCAATTTTTACTAGAAACAGATTGTATGCCTTAAAATCATTTTTGTAATGAATCTGTATTGAATCAAATTCATCTTCACCCCAAAAAAACTTAACGGAATAAGGATTCCTTCTTCCGATAATGCCTTGGAGTATCTATTTTTATTAATAGCTGGATATAGGCAACCTATTTCCGATAAAACTTTCATTTAGCTATTATATAATATTTGCGGTAGGGGTACAAAAGTCCAAAAAAGAATAAATTAAACTATCATAACGAATTAAGTTACTTTTTTTCTCTTTTCAAGTAATAATCCAGAAAAATAATTTAAGTAAATTATATAGAATACCATTAAATATTAAAAGCAGATGTTCTATAATTAATCGTAAGTGATTTAATTATCTTTAAATGAGTTTATCATATTAAGACGAGAGTGATATCTTTGAATTCAAGAAAACAGGGAAAGCTATTTGCAGTTTTGATGTTTGCATTATTAGCCTATGGTTTGGGGTCATGTATTAGTTTATTGACTGCGGATATCATTACATTGGAAGTCCCTGAAGTTTTAGCAGCGGATCAGCAACAAATAAGTACTATTGGGAATCCTTCTTTTGAACCAGTTTGGATTAAAAGACATATAATTCAAAATATTACCAACAACACCACCACAAATGATACAAATAATAATGATAACCCGCCTATCCACAACAATAGCAGTGATACAAATGAAACTACTTATTTTGAAGATTAAATAATTGACATCTACTCCCTTATTGGGAGATATTTACTTTTCAAGATATTTTTAGTATATTAAACAGCAAAATGGCAATATTATGCTTTTTTTTAATTTTATAATATTCTAATTATATAAAGGACAATTTACAAATAAATTATGGAATAAATTATTAAAAGTTATTATAACAATTATAATGGTGATGGAATGACAGACAAAAACCTTATTGGAGCAAAAATTCGTCAAATAAGAGAAAGTAGGGAAATGAGTACTCATGAACTTGCTGATGCAAGTGATAACAGTATAAATTTAATTGAAGATATTGAAAATGGTGAAGTCGTACCCTCCCTAACACCATTAATAAAAATTGCAAGAGCATTAGGTGTTAGATTAGGAACTTTCATGGATGACTCTCCTCAAAAAGGACCTTTTATAGTAGAAAAAGGCAAAAGTCATCAAGTTATCTATTTCTCTGGACTGGAAGATGAAACTAAAGAAAGTGCTATGGAATTCTATTCTTTAGGGTCCGGAAAAAGTGACAGACACATGGAACCCTTTTTGATTGATGTAGACATACATGATGATGATAATTTTAATTTATCTTCCCATGAAGGTGAAGAATTTATATTTGTCCTTCATGGAGAAATTGAAGTAGTATATGGTCAGGAGAAATACAAGGTCATGGAAGGAGACAGCATATATTATGATTCAATAGTACCTCACCATTTACATGCCTATGGAGAAAAACCAGCAAAAATACTGGCAGTAGTTTACACACCCTTTTAATAAAATATTCAATTAATTTGAGGATTTTTCAATGTTTAAGATAAATGTTATACCTAGATTTGGAGATATAGATGGTTTAAAACATGTTAATAATACTGTTTTAGCAGTATGGTTTGAAAAAGGTCGAAACCATATATTTAGAATGTTTACACCAGATCTGGATTTAAGTTATGAAAAATGGAAATTGATATTGGTTAGAACTGATTTTGACTTTATAGGACAGATGTACTATGGGGAAGATGTGGAAATTAGGAGTTATATCACCCATATTGGGAATTCTTCTTTCACCATAGGTCATGAAGCATGGCAGGATGATGAATTAAAAGCTAAGGGTAAAGCTGTTCTGGTTCATTATGACTTCGTGAATCAAGTTCCAATCTCTATTCCAGAGGATATAAGGTCTCAACTTGAAAAACATTTTGTTGAAGAAGAAGATATTGGAAAAATATGAAGTTATATTTGGCTGAGGCCTTTTTGTAGTATATAAAAATTTTTGTCAGGTGGATATATGGTATTTACTGAAGATACTATTGGGGAATTTTTTGAAAAACAAGTAGAAATAAATCCAGATCACGAATTCATGGTATATCCAGATCGTGACCTGCGCTTTACATATGGAGAATTTAACCATAGGGTTGACATGCTCGCCAAGGGGCTTTTGTCTATTGGTCTTAAAAAAGGAGATCATTTGGGTATATGGGCAAAAAATGTCCCTGACTGGTTAACCTTCATGTTTGCCACTTCTAAGATAGGAGTAGTGCTGGTAACAGTAAATACAGCATATAAAAGCCACGAATTGGATTATGTATTAAAACAATCAGATATGAAAGCTCTGGCGATAATTGATGGTTTTAGGGATGTGGATTATGTCCAAACTGTCTTTGATCTGGTTCCTGAAATTAAAACCCACAGTAGAGGCAATTTAAAAAGTAAAGAATACCCCCACCTTAAATGTGTCATTTACATAGGCCCTGAAAAACACAGGGGTATGTACAATACTCATGAACTGCTTCTTTTAGGAAAACATACCGAAAACGCAGTATTAGAAGAGGCAAAAAAGGGTCTTTCTAATAACGATGTCATAAATATGCAGTATACCTCAGGTACCACTGGGTTTCCCAAAGGAGTAATGTTAACCCATAGAAATATTTTGAATAATGGTTATTATATTGGGGAATGTCAGAAATTCACCGAAAAAGATCGTCTATGTTTAACAGTTCCCCTTTTCCATTGTTTTGGTATTGTACTAGGAGTAATGGCTATTTTAACTCACAGGGCCACATTTGTGGTGGTAGAACTTTTTGATCCTCTCCTGGTGCTCGCTGCAATCCAAAAAGAACGATGCACAGCTTTATATGGCGTACCTACCATGTTCATTGCAGAGTACAGCCACCCCATGTTTGAAATGTTTGATCTATCCAGTCTGCGTACTGGAATCATGGCGGGTTCTACTCCTCCGGTTGAAGTCATGAAAAAAGTAGTTAAAGATATGTACATGAGTGAAATAACCAGTGTATACGGCCTAACAGAAGCTTCTCCGGGATTTACTCAGACCAGTGTTGACGATCCACTGGAAAAAAGAGTGGAAACTGTAGGTAAAAAACTACCTGAATGTGAAGTTAAGATAGTGGATCCTGAAACCGGTGAAATAGTGGGAATAAATGAACCTGGAGAAATATGCTGTAAAGGATATAATGTAATGAAGGGTTACTATAAAATGCCAGAAAAAACCAAAGAAGTAATAGATGAGGACGGTTGGTTACATAGTGGAGATCTGGCAACTATGGATGAAGAAGGGTACTACTCGATTGTAGGTAGAATAAAAGATATGATTATCCGTGGCGGTGAAAACATCTACCCTCGAGAAATCGAAGAATTCCTTTACACCATGCCTGGAATAAAAGATGTGCAGGTCATAGGCATTCCCGATGAAAAATACGGTGAAATTGTTGGAGCATTTGTTATAAAAGATGAAAATGCAGATATCCAAGAAGAAGATGTTCGGGACTTTGCTATGGCCAAAATAGCACGATATAAAGTTCCCAAACATGTATTCATCATTGATGAACTTCCATTAACTGCCAGTGGCAAAGTGCAAAAGTTTAAATTAAGAGAAATGGCGGTCGAGCTTTTAGAGAAAAAATTAGATCAAGAAGAAGATATTGATTAATATACTCTAAAATTATTTCTCTCATACTTTTTTACATAGACTTTTTTTACAGAATTAAAAATTATAGAAATAACTTGAGCCGGGTCAATATATTATAATATTCTATTTTTTCAAAAAAAAGATTATTGGGAGAAGTTTACTCCATATAACATATAATGTGACAGATGAGATTAACATTAAAGTTCTAAAATTATTATTGGTATGAACATGATCAGATAATTTGAACATTAATGATTCGGAATTATAATATTTTAAAAAATTATGTAGTTATAACTATTTAAAAAAATAGGTTTAATTTAATTGGTTGATAATATTACTATAAACTATTTTAAAGAGCTCAAGATTTAAATGATAATTTTAAGAAAAAAGAAGAAGATATTGGAACTATATCCAATAGGCAGTCCTAAAGGTGCATTAAATTCTCGAAGAAAACCTGAATTTTATGGATATATAAAATTTAAAAGAACTCCATCAGCTCTTAAAATAAATCGTTTTGTCGTAAAAAAGGATAAGGAAGAAGTTCTACCTCCCGCAGAAGCAGTGAAACTATTTAGAAAACAAGCTGTTTTTTTAGTTGAAAAGGATGCCGAAACCCAGGAATTTTTAGAATCATTAAATATTAAATTCCGCCGAACAAGAATT
This sequence comes from Methanobacterium alcaliphilum, assembly GCF_023227715.1. Classification (NCBI taxonomy): domain Archaea; kingdom Methanobacteriati; phylum Methanobacteriota; class Methanobacteria; order Methanobacteriales; family Methanobacteriaceae; genus Methanobacterium; species Methanobacterium alcaliphilum. The sequence goes on along the minus strand of NZ_JALKIF010000011.1, from coordinate 18,291 downwards.
TGCCATCACTGCACATTGGAAGGAAATATTACTATTATTAATTCCAAATCATCTTTCAAGTATCATGATCAGAATATCTGTCGTTTATGTGCTGAAGAAGTAATTAAACGAGAAATTAAGTACAGAGGTTTGGATAAAAAAACTTTTAAAAACTTTAAGAGAATACTGGATAAAACAGGGAATCTTGATGTTGTATTGAAAGTTTTAGATCCTAATTTTGATCCAATAAAAAATTCCAATCTCACTCTCTTTGATAAGATCACAACCTCTTCTGATAAAGATATGCCAAAATTAAACATAGAACAGTTAAATATCCCTGAAAAATTTAAAATATCTCTTAAAAGACAGGGTAGTAAAACATTGCTACCGGTACAGTACTTGGCAGTAGATAATGGTCTTTTAGAAGGTGAAAGTATGCTGGTGGTTTCGGCCACAGCCAGTGGTAAGACTTTAATAGGAGAATTGGCAGGGATACCTCGAGCACTTAATGGTGAAAAATTCATTTTCTTAACACCATTGGTGGCACTGGCTAATCAAAAATACAGGGATTTTAAGAAGAGATATAGTAATTTGGGATTAAAACCAGCCATTAAAGTAGGTATGAGTAGAATAAAAGCTCGAGAGGAAATAAAACTCCCTGAAGAAAAAATAAAAGATTCAGATATTATTGTGGGCACTTATGAAGGTATAGATTTCATGCTTAGATCTGGAAAATCGTTCCTTTTAGAAAATTTAGGCACAGTTGTAATTGATGAAATTCACATGTTAGATGATGAAGAAAGAGGCCCCCGTCTTAATGGACTTATAAAAAGATTGAAAACTCTTTTTCCAAATATTCAACTTATTGGGCTTTCTGCAACAGTCCAAAATCCTCAAGAAATTGCCCACGCATTTGGACTCAAACTGGTGGAATATGATAGGCGCCCGGTTCCTTTAGAGAGACATCTTGTATTTACCCGCAGTGAAGAAGAAAAAAAGAGTTTAATTGCCCGTTTTTCTAGACAAGAATTCAAAAACAAATCAAATAAAGGGTTTCATGGTCAAACTATAATATTCACTAACTCCAGACGAAAAACCCATCTCATAGCTAATTATTTAAACCGAAATAGGCTTAATGCTGCTGCATACCATGCTGGTCTATCTTACTTTCAAAAAGAACGTATTGAAAAAGATTTTGCCAAACAGGAGATATCTACTGTAGTCACCACTGCTGCTTTAGCTGCGGGTGTTGATTTCCCAGCATCCCAGGTAATATTTGAAACCCTTACCATGGGCAATAAATGGATTACTCCTAATGAATTCTCCCAAATGTTGGGACGCGCTGGAAGACCATCTTACCACGATAGGGGAATAGTTTACTTACTTCCAGAAATCGGCCTGAGTTTTGAGGATGAAACTGAAGAAGCAAAAGCCCTGCAACTACTTGAAAGTGATGTTGATCCAGTAAATGTATACTATTCTGAAGACGACAGCCTGGAACATGTACTGGCTGATGTATGTGCAGGAAGTGTTTCTTCTACAGAGCAATTATCTAAAATTTATGCAGGAGTGCCTTTACCCATAGACCCTGCTAAGGCAATTGGTATATTAGAATCTTATGGCCTTTTAAAGATAGATAAGGGCATTATAAAACATACTGACTATGGAAAAGCAGTTGCTATGTCATTTTTAAATGTGGAAGATGCAGAATATATTCGAACCCACTTGAAAAAGAAATCAAAGAAAAGCCCACTTGAAATTGCGTTGTCTCTAGAACCATTTGAAAGTGCATATTTATCCAGCAGAATTCATACTCAATTAAGCAGAGCCCTAAAAACTAATTTTTCAACCAGATTATTTGCAGATTCCACCTTAGATATTATATCTTCTGGAGAAAATCTGGCTAAACTCGACCATAATTTTCAGCAAGCTCTTATAAATATACAAATGGACTTTTTGACCTGTAAATGTAAAGATCGACCTTTTTGTAATTGTCTGCAAGATGAACTGTCTTTGAAAATTATAAAACAACGTCTCAAAAAACAAGATCCTGTTGATATAACCAGAAGATTACTGCAAAAATATCAAATACATGCTTATCCAGGGGATATTTTTTCATGGTTAGATTCAATAGTAAGAACTCTCGATGCAGTTAGAAGGGTAGCTTTAGCTTTTAATAACCATAAAAAAGCAAAAGAATGCTTGAAAATTATTAAAATCATTGAAAAAGGTTAAAATTTTGAATAATAAATACTTACTTTTATGGTGATTGATTACCATATTTATATCAATAAAAAAATACTCGTGTGGAGTGATGAATAAAGATGAAGGTTATGATTGTAGAGGACGATGCCATAATTAACTTAAGCTTAAGGCATTTTTTAATGAGTAAAGGATGGGATGTTATTGATAGTGCTGATACTTATGATAAAGCAATGAATATTGCCTTGGAAAAAAGGCCGGATGTGATCCTTATGGATATTCAGTTAAAAGAAGATAAGTCCGGTATGGATGCTGCATTGGAACTTAAAAAACATTACGATCCGTATATAATATTCTGCACAGCTTACAATGATCCAGAACTTCTTGAAGAGGCAGAAAAATTGAAATGCCCTTATTTTATTAAACCTTTGCAAAAAGATGATATTCATAAGACTATAATTAATTTCAAAAAAAAGAATAAGACTCAGTAAATCTATTTTTTCTTATTTTCTATTCCTAAAAGTTTTTATGTATTTGTATTAAAGTTAATATGGGGATTGTCCCCTCTCAAGTTAAGGTAGACGGTAATAAAGGTGTCCAATTTTATCACCTCTGCCTACTTGAGTTAAAAAAATATTCTAATTTTTAACTATTTTACTGTATTTCAAGAAACCTATATTTTAGACAAATGTGCTGCAATCTAAGAGTATGGTTTTTATACATTTTATAAGAAAACCCTAAAAATCTTCTTTTAAAAGGTTTTTAACATCTTTTTTTATATTTGTAATTGCATCATCAAGGAGAGAGTGACCTAATATTGGATCTAACATCAAACCTTTTGATTCTACAAGTTTAGCACCCTTATCTATTCCTTCATCTAACTCACGTGCCTCGTGAAAACCGCACATCCCCACTTCCGGATATTTTTTAAAATCACAGCTTTCACTTATATACCTGGGATCCAGTATCCCCAGGATGGAACCCATGGATAGTTCTCCAGAACCGGCATGAGGGCCCTCAATTTCCACTATTTTGTTGTTAAAAACTATCTCCATATCCAGTTCTTCTTTAAGATCATCAAGATAATCTTTAACAGGTACATTGCCGCCGTGTCCATTTACTATCACTACTTTATCAATATCTAAACATTTTTTTGCTGAAATTAATGTGGGTTTCAATCGGTGTTCTACCAATTCTTTTACAGAGATGTGCTTTCCATGTTTAATATAATCAAATTCAGTAGCAGCATATAATACTCCTAAAAATTTGGCTCCTGTTTGAAAAGAAGATTCTAAAGCTAAATATGATGCAATTTTTGCGTCAGTGTCAATAGGGAGTGCAGGGCCATGGTTTTCTAAATGAGAACCTAAAGCTAGTATTCCTATACTATGGACTTCAGGAGAAATTACATTTCCTGCACCGTAACGTAGTTCTACCATTCAATCACTCTTTTTGTTGATTTAAGCATCTAAATCCCAGATTTTATCTCCAATATGATGGATTGTTTTAGCTGCTTTTCCTTTATCATTTTCAACCATTTCACTACCAGAGATAACACTTATTCCAATAGCTAATGGTTTGCGATGAGTTTCATCCATGATTACTACAGTATCTCCTTCTTTTATTCCAGGATCTGCATCAACCACTCCCGGACTCATAACATCTGCACCATTTGCCATGAATTTAACAGCACCCATATCCACCACCACATAATTAGATGATAATTTCAGAGTTAAGGCACCTTTTAATGTAGGGAATGGTTTATCATTTATTAACATAATAGCAGGGATTCCATCTACGAGGATGATATCGTGAGGATCCACTTCCAGCATCTCCACCTTAGCATTGGATGGGATTAAAACAGAGTAACTACCTAATTCATTTAATATTTTTTTAAGCTTCTTTTTCTGGAGAAAATATCTTTTTTTAATCTTCAACTAAAACACCTGATAAATAAATAATAAAAAATTCATAATTTCTTCATTCTACTTCCATTTCATGGTTATAACTATTATCCTAATTGATAATTAATTATTTCTAATCTTTTGTGTGTGTGGGTTTTTTTTATAAAGTAAAAATTATTTCTAATCTTTTGTGTGTGGGTTTTTTTTTATAAAGTAAAAATTATTTCTAATCTTGTGTGGGGAGTGTTTGTTTTATAAAATATATTTTCAAATAATATAATAATGGGAAATAGGCATATTTAGTAAAAATTACTCAGGTGTAATAAATGAAAAACCATATTCAAAATCTTTTTTCTGAGCGAATTGGCGGGCCAGGATTTGGCAAAGAAGATGTAATTTACAAGTTTGAAAAAATTAAAAGAGCCAAACAAAAGGCTAAACTTAGGTATCCTGATATGGAACTCATTGACATGGGTGTAGGGGAACCTGATGAAATGGCAGATAATACAGTAGTTGATACATTATGTAGAGAGACAAAGCGCCATGAAAACAGGGGATATGCAGATAATGGCATTCAAGAACTAAAAAACCAGGTACCATTATACATGGATAATGTTTTTGGAGTAAAGAATCTGGATGGTGAAAATGAAGTAATTCATGCCATGGGATCCAAACCTGCTCTAGCTTACATTACAGCCGTATTTATAAATCCGGGGGATGTAACTTTAATGACCACCCCGGGTTATCCAGTAACTGCAACCCATACTCAGTGGTATGGCGGTGATGTGGAATCATTACCTTTAATTGAAGAAAATAATTTCTTGCCTGATTTAGACGGCATTGCTCCTGATATTCAACAAAAAGCTAAACTAATTTATTTAAATTATCCTAATAACCCCACCGGTGCCCAGGCAACTAAAAAATTTTATAGAGAAGTAATTGATTTTGCATTTGAAAATGAGGTGGTTGTTGTTCAGGATGCAGCATACGCTGCTTTAACTTACGGAGAAAAACCACTTTCTTTTCTTTCAATTAAAGATGCAAAAAATGTTGGGGTGGAAATTCACAGCTTTTCAAAAGCATATAATATGACTGGCTGGAGATTAGCATTTGTTGCAGGAAATGAACTTGTAGTTAAAGGATTTGCAACAGTTAAAGATAATTTTGACAGTGGACAGTTCATACCCATCCAAAAAGCAGGAATAAACTGCTTAAAACATCCAGAAATCACTGAGAAAACCAGAACCAAATACGAGAGAAGACTCACCAAGATGGTTGATATATTAAAAGAGGCTGGATTTAAGGCAAAGATGCCTGGAGGTACATTTTATCTTTATATAAAAACACCCGAGGCAACTAAAGATGGTGTTAAATTCAACAGTGCTGAAGAATTTTCCCAGTTTTTAATAAAAGAAAAATTGATTTCCACAGTTCCCTGGGATGATGCCGGAAGTTATGTGCGTATGGCGGCATGCTTCGAAGCTTTTAAAGATGGTGAATTATCCATTGAAGAAGAAGATAGGATATTAAATGAGATTAAAACAAGACTTACTGATGTGGAATTCATATTTTAATGTTTCATATCCTATTTTTTATTATTTAACAAATATCATTAGAAAAATTATAAATGTCACTATTATTAGGCCATTACTGATTTTTGAATATAATTTTTCCTTATCATTTTTTGAGATTAAAACATCATAATATCCGCTGATTATTAAATTCACAGCTATTAAACTGGTTAAGATATAGAACACTGTTTGGTTTACATCATGTGCATTAAAATAATTCAATATTATGGTCACACTTAAAACAATGATAGCAACTACCATATATGTCCTGTAATTTTCAATCTTTTCTATTTTAAATATTCCTGATGTGATAGATAATATCCCTGCTTCTAAGATTAAAGGGTTTAAAATATAAGTAAATGAATCTCCCCAGTTTAAAAAGTAAATTAACACGAAAAAGAATCCGGTAAATAATGAATTACCTGCTCTTTTAAATCCTTCATGGCTCTGGATATATTTTTTATAAAGAATAATTCCCAGGTAAACTAGAAAAAAGAATATGAAAATTATCATTATCCCTAAAAAAGTTGCAAAAAAGTTGCTGGAATTATTCACCATCATTCTTTCTCCTTGTGATATTATCATTAATGTATTTTGAGTTTTAAATAAAAGGGCTTGTTATCTGTTTATCAATTAAATATTAAAAAATCCACCTAAATATAATAAATAATATTAATAAATTAAAAGCTTAAATAGTGTATTTTATATAGATAAATTAATAAAGTCAATTTTAAGTAATTGATGTTTAAGTTTAAGTTAATTTATGGATTATACTAAATAGTAACATCTGGTTCTGATAAAAAGTTAATGTTAGAGTTCCAACTTCAACTCTGGAATTCATTAAACCTTTTTATTTAGATAACGTTACATTTAAATATAAATCCAGCCAACATTGAAGGTATAGGATAGGTGATAATTATGAATGCACAAAAAGTGAATGTACAAAGACCACTTGATGCATTAGGTAAATCATTAAACTCCCCTGTATTAATCAAACTCAAAGGTGAGCGTGAATTCAGAGGGATTTTAAAAAGTTTCGACTTACATATGAACTTAGTGTTAAATGATGCTGAAGAATTAGAGAAAGGTGAAATTACTAGACGATTGGGCACGGTTCTTATCCGTGGAGATAACATAGTATATATATCTCCCTGATCTAATGGAATATTAACATATATTAATTAAGATTAGTTATTTTTTCAACTAATCACATACTATTTTAATGTAATTTAATTCCATTAGAATAATTATTCACATCTTTTTTTAGGAGGATTAAATAATGAAAGGTACACCATCATTTGGTAAGAGAAATAAAAAAACCCACATACGCTGTAGACGTTGTGGACGAAATGCTTATCATGTTCGCAAAAAAATTTGTGCTTCCTGCGGCTTTGGAAAATCCAAGCGAATAAGAAGTTACAACTGGCAGAACAAGAAGGTAACTACAGGTATAAGGTTGAAATAGATGGATAATAAAAGCCCTATTGATGTTAGAATAATAGTAGAAGGTGCTTCTGACGTGGAAAGTGTTTCCCGAGCCATGCAGGACGTGGCTTTAGGGGCTGAATACCACATCACCATTTCTTCTATAATTCCCACAACCAGTCTAGACATAGCCCGTAGGGCTGTGGATGGTGCGGATGTGGTTTTAATTGCCACAGATGTGGATGCTCCAGGTAGAGAGCTAGCTGAAAAATTTCAAGACGCATTAAAAGATCAAGTAGGGCATTTGGAGCGAATGAAGTTTCCTTATGGCCATGATGTGGAATACATCGATCCGCTTTTAATAAAGGATGAAATTAAAAATGCTATCATTAGGGCAGGATTGTCATCTATAACTAATATTAAACATTTTAGAGAATTGGAAACGGAAATGGACGATGCGAATGATAAGATAAGGCAGTTTTCTTTGGAAAACCAGGACTTATTATCTGAAAATCATAACCTTGCTGAGAAACTGGAAGAATTATCCAACCTTAATCAAAAGCTACAAAGCGAGCTTGAAAAAGTTGAGGGCGAATCCAGTAGTCTTAAAAAAGAATACAGTCGGTTAGAATCTCAGTATTCTCATATCCATAAAAGAAATTTATTAGAAGTTTTTTCTATTAAAAAGCTTTGGAGAGAAGCTTTTGATGATATTTTAAAAGATGAAGATCAAATTATTTTTGCTACTAATCAATTTAAACCTGATAACATTGTCGTTGGACAGGGTTATATAAGTGCCCGGTCAAAAGAAGAAGCCCTTGAATGGCTAAAAGTTATAAAAACGGCATTAATTTTCATAGATCCAGATAAATCTGAAGAAAATAAAGAGGATTTAGAGGAAGAAGATAACTTAGATAATAGATTCCAGAATATATGGGATTAATCTTAGTCTATCATTTTTATTTACTATTTGGTTAATTGGGAGAATCCAAATTGTGTGGTATTGTAGGTATATATTCTCATAATCAATCTAAAAACATCGCATCCCATATTTACTATGGGCTTTATGCTTTACAGCATAGAGGTCAGGAATCTGCAGGTATAGCAACTAATGATGGTTGCAACTTAAATACATTCCATGGTATGGGATTAGTATGTGATGTATTTAATAATGGAAAAATTGATGGATTGAATGGTAACGTGGGTATCGGCCATGTTAGATATTCAACCACCGGAAAATCACAATTAGAAAATTCACAACCTTTTTTCAGTGAATTCCAGGGAGGAAATATTGCTATTGCTCATAATGGTGATATTGTAAATTCTATGGAACTGCGACAGGAACTGAAAGCAGAAGGCCATCACTTCAGATCAACAACTGATTCTGAAGTCATTTGCCATATGTTGAGCAAGGAATACATCAAACAGAAGAACATGGTTGAATCTATAAAAAGCGTATCCCGTCAATTAATTGGTTCGTATTCTATTGTTATATTAGTTAACAGCGATTTATATGTTGTTAGAGATCCAATTGGTATAAAACCATTAGTATTAGGGGAAAAAGGCGATCTGAAAATGGTTGCCTCTGAAAGTGTTGCTTTTGATGTAATTGGTGCAAAATATACGCGCGATGTAAAACCTGGTGAAATACTACTTTTAAATGATAAAATAACCAGTTATAATATGGAAAGGACAGGTAAACTTCCAAGAGCTCACTGCATGTTTGAATATGTTTATTTTGCAAGGCCTGATAGCATTTTAGATAGGCGTAATGTTTACAATGTGCGGTTAAATATTGGTAAGGCCCTTTATGAAGAATTCCCGGCTAAAGCTGATGTAGTAATGCCAGTTCCAGACTCTGCTATTACTGCTGCTATTGGGTATTCGCGGGTTTCAGGACTCCCTTATGGGGAAGGCTTAATAAAAAACCGTTACATTGGCCGAACATTTATCATGCCTACTCAGGAAGAGAGGGAATCATCAGTCCGGCTGAAAATGAATCCTATAAAATCGGAACTGGAAGGTAAAAGTATAGTTCTGGTGGATGATAGTATTGTCCGGGGAACCACCTCTAAATCTTTGATTGAAGTTTTAAGGGAAACTGGTGTTAAGGAAGTCCACCTTAGGGTAGGATGTCCCCCAATTATCTCACCATGTTACTATGGTATTGCAATGGCCACTAAAAAAGAGCTTATTGCAGCTAATAAATCTGTAGAACAAATTAAAAACGATTTAGGTGTGGATTCACTGGGTTATTTAAGTATTGATTCTCTTAAAAAGTGTATAGGTATTGATGAAGATAAATTATGTATGGGATGTCTTAATGGCAAGTACCCTACTAATCTTCCTAAAAACATAGAAGAATATGAATCATGCAGGTGTTAATTTATTATTTTTCCTTTTTTTGGGGTGAATAAATGGTGGAATTGTTATCCCCGGCACGTGATTTTCCTTCATTAAGTGCTGCTTTAGAAAATGGTGCAGATTCAGTTTATGTGGGAATTGAAGGATGCAACATGAGGGCTAATGTTTCAAATTTCACACTTGAAACCTTAAAAGATGCAGTAACACAGTGCCATAAACAGGATAAGAAGATCTACGTCTGCACTAATACTATAATGAAAAATAAAGACATAACTTATTTTAAAAAGATTTTACCTATTCTCCATGACCTTGATGTTGATGCTCTGATTATCTCAGATTTGGGTGCCCTAAAACTTGCTATTGATAAAGGGATTGATGTCCATATGAGTATTCAATCCAATATATCTAATGTGGAATCATTGAATCTCCTGGAAGAATTAGGAGTAAAAAGGGTAGTTTTATCCCGGGAATTATCCCTTTTTGAGATAAAAGAGATTCGTGAAAACACAAAACTAGAAATTGAAACTTTTATACACGGGGCCATGTGTGTAGCTGTCTCTGGGCGCTGTTTTTTAAGTTCCTATCTTTATAATAAAAGTGCTAACTGTGGTGAGTGTCTACAACCCTGCCGGAAAAAATGGAAACTTGAATCCGGTGAAGGTGAATTTTTATTGGACCAAAGAGAAAATGGGGGCTATTTTATGTCTCCAAAAGATATGTGTATGATAAAACACGTTCCTGAACTTATAGATGCGGGTATTGATGCTTTTAAAATTGAAGGCAGGGCTAGACCTGCGGATTATGTTGCCACTGTGACAAAAGTGTATAATGAAGCCATTACTTCCTATGAAAAAGGAGGAAGGGAATTTAATCAACAATGGATGGAAGAATTAAAAAAAGTCTTTAACAGGGGCTTTGACACTGGATTTTATTTTAAAACTCCCTATAAAACCAGCACATATAATGAAGCAACCCACATAAAAAAGGACATCGGATCTGTGGTTAATTACTATAAAAATGTTTCTGCTGCAGAAATTAAATTATGGGACGACCTATTAATTAATGATGAGATCATTATTCAGGGAAATAAAACAGGATCTGTAATTCAGCTTGTTGAATCAATGCAAATTGAAGGTGAAGATATTTCAAAAGCCAAAAAAGGTCAAAATGTTGGTTTAAAGGTTACAGATAGAGTAAGGCCTAATGATATTGTTTATAAAAGAATTAAGAAAATTTAAGATTGTTACAATTCTTCATCTAGAATTCCATCGGTGATTATACCTACAAATATTGGTCCCAGGATGCTGGAAATACCGAGGCTATAATTCACATATATTTGCCTTTTATTGGAGATTGAAAATCTCACCTACAACAATGAATGGTAGTGTTAATAGAATACCACCACCAATCCCTTGGATTCCTCTAAATAATATTAATTCAAACATAGTGCTTGAAAAACCACACAAAATTGAGGATATAATGAATATAACTATTTTTATGATAAGTATTCTTTTTGCACCCATAGAATATCGGACAATTTATCCAATTCCGTCTCAGAAATGTTATCACAGCCTAATTTAGTTAAAGTTTATAATAGCTATAAAATTGAACTATTAATTTTATTTTTTTTAAGACAAAAAAGATTACTATAAAAACAGATATAACATTAGTAATTCTTTATAATCTAAATAATTTGATTGATTAATCTAAGATAATGGGAGTTGATGTGATGATAAAGATTCAGGATGCTATGCAAAAAGATGTAATTTCATTTAGTAAAGTCACTAAAATAGGGGATGCTGCTAAAATTTTAAGAGAAAATAAAATTAGTGGAGCACCAGTACTGGATGAAGATGAAAATTTAATAGGTATTGTCAGTGAAGGAGACATTATGCGCCTTTTAGAAGTCCACTCCCCTAAATTGAATCTTATTCTACCTGCTCCTTTAGATCTAATTGAACTACCTCTTCGTATGAAGCATGAATACGATGAAATCGCAGAAGGAATGACCAAAGCGGCACTGATTTTAGTGGAAGAGATTATGACTCGAAAATTAATTACCATTACTCCTGAAAAATCCATATCTGATGCTGCGGAGTTAATGGATAAACATGATGTTAAGAGGCTTCCTGTGGTTGATGAGAAAAAATTAATAGGCATAATTACCCGTGGAGATTTAATTGGCGCTATGGTGAAGTCTAATGAGTAATGTTAAAAAAATCGCAGTTTATGGTAAAGGCGGTATTGGAAAATCAACCACGGTATCCAATATTGCCGCAGCATATTCTAAAAACCATAAAGTTCTGGTAATTGGATGCGACCCTAAAGCAGATACTACCCGAACATTATATGGGTCCCGTCTCCCAACTGTCCTCAATGTATTAAAGGAAAAACGCAGTGCCCAAGTGGAAGATGTGGTCTTTGAGGGCTATAATAATGTAATGTGTGTTGAAAGTGGAGGCCCTGAACCTGGAGTAGGGTGTGCTGGAAGAGGGGTTATTGTGGCCATGAACCTTCTAGAAAAACTGGAAGTTTTCAGTGAAGATCTGGATGTGGTAATATACGATGTCCTGGGCGATGTGGTGTGCGGAGGTTTTGCAGTACCACTTAGAGAAGATTTTGCTGATGAAGTATATATTGTAACTTCAGGGGAATACATGGCTCTTTATGCAGCAAATAATATATGTAAAGGCATAAAAAAGCTCAAAGGCAACCTTGGAGGTATCATCTGCAACTGCAAGGGTATTAACCGAGAAGAGGAAATAGTTAATAAATTTGCCCAGAAGGTTGGATCGAAAGTAATAGGGATTATTCCCCGAAGTGAACTGGTTCAAAAAAGTGAAATAGAAGCAAAAACCGTTATTGAAAAATATCCCGACTCGAAGCAAGCAGGATTCTATGAAAAACTTGCTAAAGACGTTTTTCATAATAATGAATTCACAGTTCCCCAACCTATGGATATTGAGGAATTTGAAGAGTTTTTCCGACAGTTTCACTGAGATTTTTTTAGATGTTGCATATGATCTTTAATTAATCATTCCATTTCACACTTTCACAAAAATAGCAGGGGGTAGAAATATGGATCGATTAGTATTTTTATCAGCAGTTCATGGGATATTAGGAATCATAATAACAGTTATGGGTATTATGGGTTTATTTGGCCTTCTAAATATGGGGTATGAACCTGCCTGGCATGCAATTATTAAGATTCTGGTGGGTATCTCTATAATTGGTGTGGGGATATATTTTACAAAACTCTATATTTCCAGTAAAAATGCATAGGTGATATTATGATTAATTATAATTTATTATCAGCAGCTCATTTCATTTTAGGAATTATATTTCTGATTATGGGTATTTGGGCACTCACTCCGAGTGAATGGGCCGGTGAACCAATTTGGCATGCCTATTTAAAAATAATTTTGGGGCTGGTAATTATTGCTGCAGGATATAAACTGTACAAAAATTCAAGATAAATTAATATTCCCTACCTTCAAGTTCTTTCCAGACTCAATAAAAACTCTAAATTATTTGATTCAATATTTAATTTGTTAAATGCCTGTTTAGTGTATTTTAATGCCTCAGAATATTCTTTAAAATAAATTAGATGTGAACTGCATTTACAATCAGAACAACCAAAATTTACAATCCCCTTACCTTTTTCTAAAATATTTGATGCCAGGTTACATTCTATTTTTTCATCTCCAATTGAAAAGAGTACTTCTCTTATCTGGGTATCATTATGGGTTAGAAAATAATCAATATGCCAGTGCACTTTTTTTTTAGAGGAAAGATGTCTTTTCACCCGACTTTCCAGGGAATTTAAAGCAGACCCAACATATATGTAAAACCCTTTTTTTAAATCTAATTTACCTATACAGCCTACTTTAAGATTGGTTCGATTATTTAGTTCTATAATTAAACAGTAAGTTCCTTTCATTTTATTTGATCCTTTTTGTACAATTTAATTTAAACAATAGATCTTTTTTAATATTATTAATTGTCGTGTGGATTATTATATTAACTTAATATTTGAAATAGAGTTCGCAAAATTTATATGATTAAGAATATTATATAAGTATAGTTTCTGCAGGGCCGTTTATTACCGTGGGGGTGATTAACTGGCAATTGCAAGATGTTTACTATGGGAAATAAGTAATCAATAGTGTTCCTATTATTATAGGGCTTGGGGAGAGTTCTATAGGGAACATAAAGTCCTGCATTCTTCTTTAGAAGTTGTGGTACTCTTTGCAGGATATTTAGGCAATTATTAAAATGTTCTTTTTAACCCTGCAGAAACGAAACGATAAACATTATATTTTTAAATTTTAATTAAAATAAATGTGATATTATGCGTTATTCTTTTCATGCTCAAGGGCACCCTAATGTAACATCTGCCCATAAAACAACCTTTGAAGTGACCATGGATCCAGAAATTGGTGAAGCTGCTGATTGCATAATTGGTGTTTCATCAGAAAAATCCATGCTTAATTTTCCAGAAGAATTTAAAAAAGCTATTGCAAAAAATAATTCGTCCATCCGGGTTGTTTTAACCACTAAGAATGCTTATGATGAGATTAAAGGCACTGGAAATGTTTCTTTAAGCCTGGATCATCCAACGGATATTGTTTGCAGAAAAAGTGATTATGTCTGCAGCAGAACATTAATGATAAAATCAGATAAGGCCGCCTGTGATTTAAACCCCCTATTAATTGAAGATTTAAGTAAGGGGGAGAAGTTAAATGTCGATATAATTGTAGAATAATCTTTTGTTTTTAAAATAAATTTATAATTTATTATAATAATGGTGCGGGGGACGGGACTTGAACCCGCGAAGGGACTCACCCACTAGGCCCTCAACCTAGCGCCTTTGACCGCTCGACCACCCCCGCCTTTGAAAAAAAAGTTTTGAGTGGAAGTATACCATCATTTCTTATTCACTATATTTATACTTTGCCCTTGGTATGATTTTTAATAGGAATTGAGTATTCTAAATTATTTTTGTGCATCATTTTAGGAGTCTATGAAATTATATTCATTTTTATTATAACTTGCTGTTATTGCATTGTATTTAATTACAATGCTATTATCTGGATTATTGTTGGGCCAATCCTAAATTTTCTAGATTTAATAAAACTATATTTTAGTTAATTTTATATATCATGATTAATAATGTTAAATTGTTTATCATGAAATTAATTTAGTTTACCGGTGGTTATCTTGTTAAGAATGAAAGAAATATACGAACTCCCTAAAGAAGAAGATGGATTTAGAATATTAATTGACGAATCTTGGCCTAAAGACTTATCCCAAGAAGAAGTTAAGGTAGATTTATGGTTTAAAGAAATGACATCTGGTGGGTATGAGGATCAATTATCTGAAAATGGTTTTGAAACATATCTGAATGAACCCGGCAATGAAAATGATTTAGTAAAAATTATTAGGGATATTGAAAAAAAGAAAGGAACGGTCACATTTGTATACTCAACAATTGAGAGCATAAAACGACTGCAAGTTAACTGCTGCAATTAATCTTTCACTTTTTAGGTTAATACATGTACCATTTATTCAATTTTAACTTGCTTAACCATTGATTTCATTTTTTCTTTTTGAAAGTATATATGTCATTTTGATAATAGTTATCCCCATGAGTATAATTTAAAATAATGGTTGATTAAATGAAAGCTGTCACTGAAACTAAGGATGGGATACTTGTAAATATTGATGTAACTCCCAATGCTTCAAAATTTGCCATCTCAGGATATAACTCCTGGAGGGAGAGGATAGAAATTCGAATCACTGCCTTACCCCAAAAAGGAAAGGCCAACAAAGAAATCATAAAAGAAATCTCTAAACTCACGGGAAAAGAAGTAGAATTAGTTTCTGGACAAAAAAGCCATCAAAAAACATTAAAAATATATGATATATTACAGGTTGAATTTTTAGAAGTAATAAATTCATTTTTATAGTGAAAATTTTATTTTAACTGCTCTCTTGTTGACTAATTTGGAAATCAAAACTCTTTAAATAGGAATAGTAAAATTTATAATGTAATATTAATATATATAAAAAGTAACATATTTGTTTATATTGATGGTGTTTAAATCAATTATGTATTTTAAAAACCGGTAATATAATTCATTTTTAAGTTGAATAACTTTATATAGTACCGGCTCTATATTATATGTCAGTTGAATACTGTTAATATTCATTTAATATCATTTACATCAATTGGAGGGGAAATATGATTTCGACGGTAACTACAACGACTACTACTGTTACTACAACGGAAGTTATGGCCTACAGTATTATTGCGGTAGTGGCGTTAATTGGCTTTTTAGCCCTAAAAGAAATATTGAGCTCGGAAACAGAAAAGAATTTAAAAATAAATAAATTTGTCAGTGGGTCGAATGTAGCAATAGTACCTCTTTTATTAGTATTTGGTGCTGTAGTTACTTATAAGGTTCTAACAATCGTCTAGGGTGATAATATGCAACGAAATGTATTAATCGGAATTATTATCGCAGTCATCCTGATTGTTGGTGTTGGAGCTTATGTATTAACTTCTAATACAAGTCCTAGTGTAGCTGCTTCTGAAACCAGTACTAAGTTTGCGTTATACAATACAGGTCCTACCTGGGCAGCTCTTGATTTAACAATGGTAAACGTTACCATGAAAGATGGCACACAAAAAGACTTACATGCCCAAGTGTTTTTAAAACCAGTAAATGGTCAAGTTGTTATTGACTTAAGTGAGTTACTAGGATATGGAACTGACAGATTACCTGCAGGTACTTCTATTCGAATATTATCCTGGAAAGGATTAGTTAATGAAACAGTACCGGGATCTAATCAGGACTTAAATCTTGACTTCCAGGGTTGGTCAAACACTCTTAATCCACAAACCAGCGATCAAAAGTACAATGTCTTCTTTGCAGACCTACCTGTATATCAATTACCTAGTGGAATAACTGACGACACCATCAAATGGGGTACCGTTGAAGAAATTGCTGACTTAAACTTGGATAGTACTGAACCAGTATTTGAAGAGGAAATTCTAACAGTAAACGAAGATGGTACGGTGAGTATAGTATTCACACAACCACCGACACTCTGTACGGTAATAGCTCATATATTCTAAAATTTTTCTTCTTTTTTTTAACTTTTTTTAACTGATTAGTGATTTAAATGCAAAAAAAATACTTAGCTCTAGTTATAGTAATATTAAGTATCTGTGGTCTAGCTGTTTTTGAATATTCAACCAGCAGCATCGAAGGATATCTATTTGACCAAATCCCCTACAATTACACAGGTCATGTTTGGATCCCTCCAACTTCTTCTGATGCAGGCTCTATTTCTGGTTATTATAATATAAATGGTCAGGGAAGAGACTTCAATTTTAAGATAATGGTGCCGGAACAATTTGATTTGCATGAAATCAATGGAACGAAAATTGACCTTGATGAAAATGGACTATCTGGTAAGGGAAAGTTATATACCATCCAGATTACTCCAACCACAATTTCTGCACTACTTTCTAAAGATCTAAAAACAGCAATGTTCGGTACTAAACTTAATGGAACTTACACTATGGAATGTGCCGCCTGGACCGGTGGAGGTAATTTTACCAATGATGGGCAAAAATTTTCAGGAACTTTTTATATCATTGGTCTTCTAACTGATTGGGAAGGAAACTTCACATTATCTCAGGAGAATAGTAGAATTAAAATACTTTCCAGTTATATATATTACCCTCATGGTGACAAGAGTCCTGGAAAAATTAAAAAAGTTGAAAACAATACATTTTTCATGTAATCTTAGTTAAGGTGACGAAATGAAAGCAGTGATACCAGCCGCGGGTTTAGGGACTCGATTCCTACCTGCAACCAAAGCACAACCAAAAGAAATGCTACCTGTCTTTGACAAACCAACCATACAATATGTGGTGGAAGAAGCAGTAGCTTCAGGGATTGATGATATATTAATCATAACCGGTAAAGGAAAACGTTCTATTGAAGATCATTTTGATCGTTCATTTGAATTGGAATATCATTTAAGAGAGAATGGGAAAACTGATTTTTTAGAACAGATAGAATCAATCTCAGAACTAGCAGATATTTATTTTGTACGCCAAAAGAAACAAAAAGGACTGGGAGATGCCATATATTGCTCAAGGAAACATATTGACGGTGAACCATTTGCCGTACTTTTAGGGGACACCATCACCAGATCAAAGATTCCCTGCACTAAAACATTGATGGAAGTGCATGAAAAGTATGGGGCATCTGCCCTAGCAGTGGAAACGGTTCCTGATGAAAAGATTGAGCGATATGGTATAATCAAAGGTAAAGAAGTCAGTCCATCCACCTATTTAATTGAAGACATGGTTGAAAAACCATCCTCTGAAGTTGCACCATCTAATATGGCTATCATGGGTAGATATGTTCTGGAAAGTGAAATTTTTGATCATATTGAAAGCATACCTCCTGGATTTGGAGGAGAAATCCAACTAACTGATGCCATGCGGCTTCTGGACAATATATATGGCTGTGTTTTTGATGGGAAAACTTTTGATATTGGGAATAAAGTAGAATGGTTAAAAACATCCATTGAATTTGCTTTTGAAGATCCTGAAGCTCGCCGCGATCTCGTAGAATATATGAGAGAAATTTTAGATTAATTCCAATTTTTTTTTATAAATTTTCCCTTAAACAAAATCCACTCATCATTCTATTTTTATTTTTTGAAAAATAGGGGTTGTAAAGTTATTGGGGGTTGATATTTTTCCCGTGTTTTTGTGTCCAGTTTTGCATTTTGCGTCGTAGGTAGTTGATTGTTCCGTGTAT